>JANODS010000691.1:0-2463 GCA_031412835.1 Acidobacteriota bacterium
CCCTCCTCCGCCTCCCCCAGACCTGGGGCATCATCCTCTCGAAAACCTTCACCGACCCCGTCTGGTACCTCATCACCGACTGGTTCGCCATCTATCTCGTATCGAAGGGCTACCAACCCGAACAAAGCCTCCTCGCCTTCTGGGTGCCCTTTCTCGCCGCCGACATCGGCAACTTCGCCGGCGGCGGCGTCTCCAGCATTCTCATCCGCCGCGGCTGGACCACCCTCCGTTCCCGCCGCTTCATCGCCCTCCTCTCCGGCCTCGGCATGTCGACCCTTGCCGGTGCCGTCTTCGTCGATTCCTACGCCGCCATGATCGCCTGCTTCGCCGTCTCCACCCTCTGTTACGCCGCCTTCTCCACCATCGTCCTAGCCCTCCCCGGCGATCTCTTCCCGGCCCCCAGCGTCGCCTCCGTCAGCGGCCTCAGCGGCACCGGCGCCGGACTCGGCACCATTGCCGCCACCCTCCTCACCGGCATCATCTCGGACCGTTACTCCTTCGCCCCCGTCCTCCTCGTCGCCAGCGCCGTCCCCCTCCTCGCCACGGCCTTCCTCCTCACTTTGATTCGAAGTGCTCCGAACTCGTTACCATCCCCCGCTCATCAAACAGATTGAAATACCAAGCCGTCGCCCCCGCCGGCACCTTCGCCGAAGCCCGCTTCCCCGCCATCAACGCCGGCACCGATTCCCACTTTCGATCCGGCCATTTTCCCCGGTCCGTCGTATAGTTCAACTCCGCCTTCACGATCTTCGCCTTCGAAGAAAACCGCACCGCCTCCCGCTCCACCGCCACCACCTTTCCCAGCGGCTTCCCCTTCTTCAAAATCGAATCCGCAAACGCAAAAATCTCCGCCGGCTGCGCCCCGTCCGGATGGCTATGCTTCATGCGGACCCGAATCGCCAAAGTCCGCGGCCCCGTCGGCAACCGATACGACTTCTGCAACGACGGAAACGGGTAAGCAAAATCGTTCGTCCCCGTCACCCACAGCATCGGCACCTTCGCCCCCGGCAGATACACCGACGGATCCCACCAAGAATGCCACCGTTTCGCCCGATCCGGCTCCATCGCCGCGAAGTCCTTCAACCACGCCGAATCTTCGCCCAAGAATCCACACCCATACACTGGCGCGGCCAACTTGAACCGCCCATCAATCCCCGCGACAATGTCCGTCAAGTACCCACCCCACGAAATCCCCGTCACGCCAATCTTCCCTGGGTCCACCTCCGGCATGGACCGCAAAAGCGAATGCCCCAACACCACCGCCGCCACGGCGTGATAGCTCCACTGATCTCCCGACGGCTCGTCGATCGCCTTAAACCCGCCCCACCCTTCCGGCCCGCCAAACTCATGGTGCGCCTTCACCGGGTTCCACAACTTCCCCGCCACCGCCGTCCCTGGTCGCAACCCGCCCGTATCCATCGCAATCGCGGCATACCCGCGCGCATTCCACATCCGCACCCACTCCGCGAACGCCGTCCCCCCGCCCCCATGGATCAGCACCATCGCCGGCAGCTTCTTCCCCTTCGGAGCCCCATAGTAAGCAAACACCCGCGTCGGCTTCCCCCGAAACGGAACCGACTCATAATACAGCGCCCTCACCCCCGCCTCCTCCGTCTTTGCCTCATACACCCGCGGCTTCTCGAACAAAGTCGCCAAATCCCAAGGCAACAGCAGCAAAAACGCAAGCAGCATCATGCCAAGATTCTACAACCCCAGCTTCCCTTTCAACTCCGCCACCCGCTCCCGCGCCACCGCCAACTCCGTCCTCTTCTCATCCTTCAACCGAATCAGCAGTCGATTCCCAATCCACCCATGCACCTCCTGCACATACTCCAACTGCACCAGCGTCGACCGATGAATCCGAAACCACTTCTCCGGATCCAACCTCCCCTCCAATTCCACAATCGACGGCTCCACCACGAAATCCTTCCCCGCCGTCGCCGCGAACGTCAGCTTATCCTCCGAATAAAAATGCGTCACCCGCGCCAAATCCACAAACTCCACCTTCTCCCCCGTCCGACTCGGCAACCGCGTCGGCCAAACCGGCGCCGCCAACGCTGCTATCAACTTCCGCAAATCCGGAGCCTTCTCCTGCCCCCCCAAGATCCGCTCCAATTTCGCCAACGCCCGCTCCAATCCCGCCGCCTCCACCGGCTTCAGCAAGTAATCCACCGAGTTCACTTCAAACGCCCGCAGCGCATACTGGTCGTACGCCGTTGTGAACACCACCAGAGGCTCCCCCGTCAACCTTCGAACGACCTCGAACCCATTCGCCCCTGGCATCTCGATATCCAGAAACAGCGCCTCCGGCCGCAACGCGCCAATCTCCCCCATCGCCCCCTCCGGGTCCGACGAACTCCCCACCACGGAAACCTTCCCCGTCGCCCCCAACATCCGCACCAGCCGCTTCACGGCCAGCGGTTCATCATCCAATACGTACGCGCGAATCGACATGAGCCGGTA
>JANODS010000692.1:0-1608 GCA_031412835.1 Acidobacteriota bacterium
CAGGCCGCCCTCGCCAACGAAAAATACATCAAAACCGTCCTCGCCCTTTCCCGCCAAGCCACCCGCTTCGACAAGCTCACTCTCCCCGCCGAAGCCGCCCGCAAAATGCGGTTGATCAAGCTCAACCTCACCATGGCCACCCCCGCCAACGACGCCGAAAGCTCGGAGCTCACGAAACTCACGGCACGCATGGAGTCCACCTACGGCTCCGGCAAATACTGCCGCGACGCCCCGGCGGACAAAGGCAAATGCCTCGATCTCGTGCAGATTTCGAACATCATGGCCGCCAGCCGAGACCCCAAAGAACTCGCCGATGTCTGGCAGGGCTGGCACCGCATTGGCCCGCCCATGCGCAAGGACTACTCGCGCTTTGTTGAACTCGCCAACAAAGGCGCTCGCGAGCTCGGCTTCAAAGATTCCGGGGCCATGTGGCGCTCGAAATACGACATGCCGCCGGACGAATTCGCCAAGGAAGTCGACCGCCTCTGGGCGCAAATCCGCCCGCTCTATCTCTCGCTCCACGCCTACGCGCGCACCAAACTTCGGGAAAAATACGGTGCGGATGTCGTCCCAGCGACGGGCCCCATACCCGCCCATCTTCTCGGCAACATGTGGGGCCAAAGCTGGGAGAATATCTACGAAATCCTCGCCCCGCCCAACACCACCAAAGCCTACGACCTCTCGAAAATTCTCAAAGATAAGAAGATCGACGAACTTGAAATGGTCCGCTACGGCGAGCGCTTTTTCAGTTCGCTCGGCTTCGCCCCTCTGCCCAAAACCTTCTGGCAGCGCAGCCTATTCGTCAAGCCCGGGGACCGCGAAGTCGTCTGCCACGCCAGCGCCTGGGACGTCGACAACGACGAAGACCTCCGCATCAAGATGTGCATCCAGATCTCCGAGGAAGAGTTCGCCGTCATCCATCACGAACTCGGGCACAACTACTACCAGCGCGCCTACAACAAAAAGCCGTTCCTGTTCCGCGACTCCGCCAACGACGGATTCCACGAAGCCGTCGGCGACACCATCGCCCTCTCCATCACTCCCGAGTATCTCGTCCAAATCGGCCTCCTCGATAAGGCCACCGACCCCTCCGGCGACATCGGCCTGTTGATGAAGCAAGCCCTCGCCAAAATCGCTTTCCTCCCCTTCGGCCTCATGATCGACCAATGGCGCTGGAAGGTTTTTTCCGGCGAGATCACCCCTGCCCAGTACAACCAGAAGTGGTGGGAGCTCCGCCGGAAGTACCAGGGCATCGACGCTCCCGGCCGCGGCGAAGAGGCCTTTGACTCCTTCGGCAAATACCACGTCGCCGCTAACGTCCCCTACACCCGCTACTTCCTCGCCCATATTCTCCAATTCCAATTCCACCGCGAACTAGCCAAAACCGCGGGCTGCAGATCGCCCCTTCACCGTTGCTCGATTTACAACTCGAAGGAAGCCGGCGCCAAGCTCAACAACATGTTGGAGATGGGCCTCAGTAAGCCTTGGCCCGACGCGCTCCAAGCCATATCGGGCAAGCGCGAAATGGACGCCACCGCCGTCCTTGACTACTTCGCGCCGCTGCAAAAATGGTTGGACGAACAAAACAAAGGGAAAACAATCGGCTGG
>JANODS010000693.1:0-1360 GCA_031412835.1 Acidobacteriota bacterium
AGCAGGTGACCACGTACCGCGAGGGGGATGATCGCTACGACGTTGGCCTGCGCGTGACCAAGGAGTTTCGGCAGTCTCCGGACGCGATGAGCCGTCTCTATGTGCCTTCGAGCACGGTGGGCAACGTGGCACTGTCGAACGTGGCTTCGCTCACTGAGAGCACGGGGCCGATTGGGATCGACCGCCGGAACCGGCAGCGTCAGATTCTTATCAGCGCGAGTGTGATCGGCGGCCAGTCGCTGTCGGAAGTACTCAACGTGGCGGATCAGTCAGTGAAAGACATGAACCTGCCCCCGGGGTTTCGGACGGGCACGATTGGACGCAGTAAAGAACTCGGCCGCGCCGGCGCGAGCTTCCTGATCGCATTTGGGCTGTCGATTCTGTTTATGTACATGATTCTGGCGGCTCAGTTTGAGAGTTTTATCGACCCGATCGTCATCTTGGTCAGCCTGCCGTTGTCGATGCCTTTCGCACTTCTCTCCCTCGTTTTGATGGGCGAAAACTTCTCGATCATTTACAGCTCGGTGGGTATTCTTGTGCTGTTCGGGATCGTGAAGAAAAACTCGATTTTGCAGGTGGACCACATCAAGTCGCTGCGGCGAGAGGGCCTGCCGCGCCTGGAAGCGATTCTGAAGGGTTGCGAGGATCGGCTCCGGCCGATTCTGATGACGACGGCGGCGCTGGTGGCGGGCATGCTGCCTTTGGCGTTCGGCCAAGGGGCCGGCGCGGGCACGCGACGGACGGTGGCGATCGTGGTGATCGGCGGGCAGACGCTGTGCTTGCTGCTGACGCTGCTGGTGACGCCGGTTTCCTACAGCCTGTTCGATGACTTGGCGAACATGCGGATCATGAAGCGCCTCGGGGGATTTTTCCGCTGGCGGCGAGCGGCCGGGCAGACGGCGGCCATGCTGCTGATTTGCGCCTTGCTGGCACCGCTTGCTCAGGCCCAAGAGAGCTTGAACAAGCAACGGGTGGGAGTCGGCGCGACGACCCGGAAACTGACTCTGAAGGAAGGGGTGGAAGCGGCGCTGAAGAACAATCTCGAAATCGAGATCGAGCGCACCAACATCGCCAATGCCCAGCAGTTGCTAAACGCGGCGAAAGGGGCGTTTGACCCGGTGCTGTCCTACAACCCCACTTACGAATGGCGCGATACGCCAGCCGCTTCCGTGCTGCAAGCGGCCACGGGAAAGTTGTCGGAACGGATCATCAACAATAACGTCGGCCTGCGGGGGCGGGCCCCGTGGCAGGGGATGAGCCTGGGCGTCAACTTCGACAACGCGCGCACCGAAACGAACAACCCGTTCGTGAACCTAAACCCGTACCTGAACTCGCGGCTACTGCTTACCTATACCCAACC
>JANODS010000694.1:0-1210 GCA_031412835.1 Acidobacteriota bacterium
ACCGGGTAGGGGGCTTCGGGTAAGAGGATGAGGGCGCGGCGCATCAGGGGATGGCTGGAACGCCGGCGGGCTCAGGAGCGCGGACCGAGGCCAGTTTTTCGATGTAGAGATACACAACGGGGGTGATGTAGAGGGTGAGGAGTTGCGAGACGACGAGGCCGCCGACTACGGCGAGGCCGAGTGGGCGACGGGCTTCAGCGCCAGCGCCGATGCCGATGGCTATGGGAAGGGTACCGAGGAGGGCGCACATGGTGGTCATCATGATGGGGCGGAAGCGCTGGATGCAGCCTTCGAAGATGGCCGTTTCGGCAGAGTGGCCTTGCCGGCGGGCCATGATTGCGAAGTCGACCATCATGATGGCATTTTTCTTGACGATGCCGATGAGGAGGATGATGCCGACGAAAGAGAAGAGGTTGAGATCTTCTTTGAAAATGAGCAACGTGAGGAGTGCGCCAAGGCCGGCGGAGGGGAGGCCGGAGAGGATGGTGATGGGGTGGAGGAAGCTCTCGTAGAGGACGCCGAGGACGAGGTAGATGACGAGGATGGCGATGCCGAGGAGGATGGCGAGGCCGCCGACGGATTTTTGGAAGGCCGAAGCAGTGCCCTGGTAGGAGAAGGAGACGGTGTCGGGGAGACCGATTTGTTTGGCGGCTTCATCGACTTGCTCTGTGACCTGGCTTAGAGAGACGCCGGGCTTCGAGTTGAACTGAATGTTGACGGCAGGGAGCTGGCCGATGTGGTTGACGCTGAGGGGGGCAACGCCCTGAATTTCGTTAGTGACGGCGGAGAGGGGGATGAGTTTGCCGGTGTTTGAGCGGACGTAGAGTTTGGATAGGCCGGCGGGATCGCGGCGGAAGGCCGGGAGCACTTCCATGATGACGTCGTATTCGTTGGCCGGGGCGCTGATGGTGGAGACCCGGCGGTTGCCGTAAGCGTCGTAGAGGGTGTTGGCGATTTGCTCCGGGGTGACGCCAAGGGCGAAGGCGCGATCGCGATCGATGTCGACGTTGACGCGGGGGTTGTTGAGTTGGAGGTCGCTATAGACGTCTGCAAGGACGGGAAGGCTGCGGAGCTTGGCTTCGAGCTTGGGGGCCCACTGGTAGAGGGTGCTGGTCTCGGCGTCCTGGAGGGCGACGGAATATTGGTATCGCGATTCGTTCTGGCCGAGGGTCAACATGGGTGGAGGTTGAAGGAAGACATTGAAGCCGGG
>JANODS010000695.1:0-1038 GCA_031412835.1 Acidobacteriota bacterium
CCCACTTCCCGTCCGGCGAATACTCCGGCTCAGCGTCCCGGCCCGGCTGGGACACCAGCGGCGTCTCCGCGCCCGTCGCCAAATCCACCTCCACCTGATCCACGTGGAAAATGTCCTGCGGCTTCGGCGTCAACTGCACCGCCAAAGCGGCCCGTTTCCCATCCGGAGACACCGCAAAGGAAATCACATGCCGCTGTGCCCCGCTCACCAGTTTGCCCGCCACGTACAGCCGCCCAAACCGCGCGCTGTCGCGGTTCACTTCCGGATCCGGTGCCGGCGCATCATCCGTCGCCAGATAAGCTACCTCCTCGCCCACCCACGCAAAGGCCGTGACGCCCTTCCCCACCGCCTTCCCGCCCACCATCACCCGGCCCCCGGACACGTAGGCCAACTGCTTCCCATCCCCCGACCAGCGCGGCCGGCTGCCCTTCCCTACGGCCACCGCCTTACCATCCGGCAACGCTGCCCGCATCACCGTCCCATTCAAGACGTATGCATAAGCCGCCCCATCAGGCCGCATCCGCGGCTCCCCCAGCGTCGACAGTCCCAGCAGCGTCTCCACCGTCCAGATCGCCGCCGCCAAACTAAACAAGAATCTCCTTAATCGGCTTCCCGTAGTCCACTTCGATCCGCTTCCTTCCCGGAATGTCCAACTTCCGCGGATCCAAGCCCATTTGATGCAGCACCGTCGCATGGATATCGGTCACATAGTGCCGATTCTCCACCGCATGAAAGCCAATCTCATCGGTCGCCCCGTGCACCACGCCGGCCTTTACCCCGCCGCCCGCCATCCACACCGAGAACCCGAACGGATGGTGATCCCGGCCGTTGGAAGCCTCGGCCCCCGGCGTCCGTCCAAACTCCGTCGCCCACACAACGAGCGTCTCGTCCAGCAACCCCCGCTGCTTCAAATCCTTCAGCAACGCGGCGATCGGCTTGTCCACCTTCATCGCCAGATCGCCATGATTCTTCTTCAGATCTTTATGCGAATCCCACGCGTTCCCCGCCCCGCCGTGGTACACCTGCACAAACCGCACC
>JANODS010000696.1:0-1576 GCA_031412835.1 Acidobacteriota bacterium
AATCCCGTCTGCTGCCGCACCCCCGGCTTCACCATCGGCCAACTCGCCATCGCCGGCGGATTCCCCGCAATCGTCGCAATCGGCCCCCCGCGCGGGTCGCACACCACGAAAAACGACCGCTCCCGCAGCCCCTGTGAAAGCAGCCCCCGCAGCTCCGCCGCCGAGTCCCGAATTGTCGCCGCATCCTGCGTCCCAAACGCCGCCCGTACATTCGGCAAGCTGCTCAGCAACAACGCCGCCGTCCCCAACATCTCCTGCCGCGCCTGCCATACGCTTTCGTACGTCAACACGCTCCCCCGCATCTCCTCCTCCAGCGACCGCGTTGCGCTCCCAATCGCGTGACGCTGCAAAATCCACCCCGTCACCCCGAACAGCAGCGTCACCGAACCAAACACCGCCAGCCAAATCTTCCAACGGAGGGACATATCACTTACCCCCTATATACGGCCCATTCTCCTGCGGTTTAGCCGGATACTCCCGGCCATGCTTCGTCTTGTGCGGCACTTCTAAATACCCGGATTCCGAGACCTTCACCCGCGGCACCGTGAACATTCCGTCGCTCACCAGCACCTTCATCTCCAGCCGCTCCAGCGTCGCCTGCGTCGCCCGCTCATGAAACAGCCGCAGCCGATACTCCCCCGGCGGCACATTCGGCATCTGCCAACTCCCATTCGCCAAAGACACGGCATAGTACGGCGTCGGCACCACCACGATCACGGCGCTCATATTCGCATGGATGTTGCAGAACACCCGCACGAACCCCTCCCTCCGAAAGACCACCTTCTGCGACGTCCCCGGAGCGTAGAGCCCCGTATCAAACGGCTGCCCCGCAAAGTTCGAAAACGCGTTGTGGAAAATCGGGTCATGGTTCGGAAAGTCCACCGTCGTCCCCACCGGCACCGCCAGCACATGCGGCGAAAACTTCTTGTTCTTCTGGTCCAGCACAACTCGCCCTGGCGTCAACACCGCCTTCCCCTGCAGCGGCTCCAGCCACACCACGACTCCATCGAAACTCTTCACCTTCGCATCGGTCAACTCCACCGTCCCCGACACCGTCGCCGCCAGCGCCGGCAATACGCTAAAAAATGTAAGCCAGCGATAAGTCATAGCGGTTCACCCTCCTCTCCCCGGTCCCCAGGATCATGGACCGGATCTGCAAGCTCTCCAACCCCAACATCACATTCGGCGCAATCCGGACCATCACATTCGCACCCCCTGTCCGGTTGCGCCCGTTCTGCCCCCGTACCAAGTCCGCTTCACGATCATCATGAATCCCGGCGAATAGATTCACCGTCACCCGTCCCGTCACCGTCACCGCCGCCTGCGCCCATCCCCCCCGGCTCCTCACCGCCTCCACGGCCCCGCCCGGCAGAAAGCGAAAACTCTGCCGCAACGAACCCAAATGGTGCACGTTTTCCCCATTGAAGAACGTGCCCGTCAACTCCAGCTTCTCCACCGGCTGCGCCTTCCAATCCAACGTGAAAATCCGCGACGGCTCGCTCCGCCCCGTCACGTGCGACGTCGAAACATGTCCCCCCACTCCAAACTCAAACTTGTCCTTCACCCACGCCCCGCG
>JANODS010000697.1:0-7935 GCA_031412835.1 Acidobacteriota bacterium
AAGGTCAAGCTCAGCTACATGGACCAGCGCGAATGGGACGGCCTCGAAGGTAAAATCCACGAGGCCGAAGCCGCCCTAGCGGCGGCTCATTACACTGACCACGAAGCCCTGCAAGCTGAGGTGGATCGCCTGTTTCAGCGCTGGGCCGAACTCGAAGGCAAGCTCAAGAACTGAATGTTGGAGCCCCGGTGCAATCGGTGCCGGTGCTTCTCAAAGTCTGCCTCCTTGGCCTCGTTGATGTTGACGAACTTCTGTGGGTTCCGGTCCACCAGGGGGAACCAACTGCTCTGTACCTGCACCATCACCCTGTGGCCCCGCCGGAAGGTATGAAAGATGTCGTTCATCTCGTACTCCACCTTGGTCGGCTGGTTCGGCACAAACGCCTCCGGCTTCGAAAACGAGTTCCGGAACTTGCCCCGGAATACTTCGCCCCGGACTAACTGCTGGTAGCCAGCGTTCTCTGGCAGGTCGTCCGGATACACGTCGATCAGCTTAACGATCAGGTCGGCGTCGGTCCCGTCGGTCGAAAAGAGCAGGCTGTTTTTGATCGGCCCGGTGATGGTCAAGTCCTCTTCGAGCACCTCGGTCTCGTACACCATCACGTCGGGCCGAGTTGCCGCGAACCGCTGGTCGTCCAGCATGTGCGCCCGGGTCATCCGGTTTGATACCTCTTCGATGTAAGGCACCGGCTTGGCCGGGTCGCTGATCCACTCTTCAAAACCGCTGCCCGTCGCTGTGCGGCCGAGCGCTCCGTTGCCGTTCAGCGATAGCGTCATCGGCTTGGCCTCGACCGGAGGCCACTGCGCGAACTGCCGCCAGACGTTGGTCCCGGTCTCGAAGACATAAGCCTCGGGCAGTTCCATTTTGCCTTTGCCCTTCAGATGGTAGTCGAAGAAAACGGCCTCGATGAACTCGCGGTAGTACGGCCCGGTCTTGGCGTTGAACTTCACTTCGCCCAGCGAATCGCCGTCGTCCCTCGCCCATTGGCCGTGCCGCCAAGGCCCCATCACCAGCATGTTCTTCGTCCCCGGGGAGGCCTTCTCGACGTTTTTATAGACCTGCAAAGCCCCGTAGAGGTTCTCGGCGTCGAACCAACCGCCGACGGTCATCACGGCCGGCTTGATCGACTTCAGATGGGGCCGCAGGTTCCGCGACTGCCAGAACTCGTCGTAGGTATCGTGCTTCATCATGTCGGTCCAGAAGCCGATCTGGTTCTTGTAGTACTTCTCGTTGGCGTTGTACAGCGGCCCCATCTTCAGGAAGAACTTGTAGCCGTCCGGGGTGCCGTGGTCGAACGGTTCCCGCTTGGGCGGCAGCGACGGCTCCGGCCGCGCCTTGCCGAAGCCGGCCAGGAAGTTGAAAGCGTGGGGCAGGTACAGCGCCCCGTTCCGATGGAAGTCGTCGCCGGTAAACCAGTCGGTGATGGGGGCCTGCGGCGAGGCGCAGACATGCGCCGGATGAGCGTCGATCATGCCGGCCGCCGTATAGAACCCGGGATAGGAGATGCCGTAGGTGCAGACCTTGCCGTTGTTGTTCGGCAGGTTCTTGGTCAGCCAGTCGATGGTGTCGTAAGTGTCCGAGCTTTCGTCGACGTCCTTCGGGCCGGTCTTCACGGCCTTGTGCGGCGTCATGTTGATGAACTCGCCTTCGGACATGTGCTTGCCGCGGACATCCTGGTAGACAAAGATGTACTTCGCCTTGCCTAGAATCGTCGACGGTCCGAGGTCCTCCTTGTACTGATCCGGGCCGTACGGCGCGACGGTATACGGCGTCCGATTCATAAGAATCGGCCACTTCTGCGACTGGTCCTTCGGGATATAGACGCTCGTGAAAAGCCGCTTGCCGTCCCGCATCGGGACCCGGTATTCGTACTTGGTATAGTTCTCGAGGATGAAGGCCTTGCCCTGTCCAAACAGGGCGACGGCGGTCAGGAAGCCAATGCAAAGTCTCATGAAAATTGGGTCCGGAAGGCGTTGAACTCCTGGCGCAGCGAGTCGAGTTCGGCGCGGAGGGTTTCGAGCTGGATCTCGAGGTGGGCGATGCGGTCGTTGCTCGGCGCGACGGTCTTGGCGGCGGGCGCATCGGCCAGCGCGGCGAAGTCTACGGGGCCGGCGAAGAGGTGCATGTAGCGCGGCTCGCGCCAACCGGTCTGCTTCGGGATGAAGACGGCCATCTCGCGGTCGATCAGCTTCTTCACCGCGGACTCGACGGCGTCGAGGTCTTCGAAGTTATGCAGCCGATGGGAGCGGTCTTTGAGCTCGTTCAACGTCTGCGGCCCTCGGAGCAGCAGGACGGAGATCAGGGCGAGTTCCCGATTGGTGACGTTCAGCGTCTCCTGGGCTCGGTGCCCGAACTTGGGCACCCGGCCGGAGCCCGTGATGATGACGGCCAAGCGCTTCTCGCGGAGCAGCGTGTGGCCCTCTTCGACGGTGCCGTCGTCGTAGGCCGTGACGGGCTCGCGGTTGTTCTTTTGGTTGCAGGCGTTGGTCAGCGCGTTCAGGCTGAGGGGGTAATACTCGGGCGTCGCCATGTCTTTTTCGATCAAGGTGCCCAGGACGCGCTGTTCGAGGTCGGATAGCAGAAGGCTCACGAGCCTAGTGTAATCTACGTCTATACTTCGACCTCTTCTTCTCTCGTTTTGCCTCGTCAGTTTAGGGCGGAGGGCCAACTGACGGCCAAGAGCATGCCCGGGGTGATCGCCGATCAGGAGCTGGTTTGGACCTCGGCGTTCGGCATGGCCGATCTGGCCGCCAAACGTCAGATGGCGGCGGGGACGAAGTGCCGAATGGCGTCGCATAGCAAGCTCTTCACGGCCACGGCGATCATGCAGCTCCGCGAACAAGGCAAGGTCCGGCTCGACGAACCGGTCGCGAAGTATCTGCCCTGGTTCAAGGTGAAGACGGCGGCTCCGGACGATCCGGCGATCACGGTGGAGGACCTGTTGACCCATGCGTCGGGCTTGCCGCGGGAGGCCGGTTCGCACTGGAGCACGCTCGAGTTTCCGACGGGTGCAGAGCTGAAGAATCTGCTGCCGGAGCGGCAAGCCGCGGTGTCGCCGGAGGTGCCGTGGAAGTGCTCGAACCTGGCCTATTCGCTGGCCGGAATGATCGTCGAAGCGGTGAGCGGCGAGACCTGGGCCGGCTATCTGCAGAGGCATATTGTTCACCCGCTGGGGGCATGACCGCGTCGAGTGTCGATAAGCCCGACAACGGCTTGGCGGTGGGCTATGGGCGGAAGATGCCGGATGGGTCCCGGGAGATGATGCCGTTTGTGGACGCGGCGGCCGGGGTCGGCGGAGGCGACGGGAATTACGTCGACGGTGGAGGACATGGCGAGTTCGTCTCGGCCCAGTTCGTGACGGGCAAGATTGCTCAGCACGGGGTCGCTGCGGGAGATGCACCGCGTCCGGATGATGGAGAGCACCTGGACCAATGGCTATGCCATTGGCTTCTCGGTGAAGCGGGAGAAGGACAAGAGCGTTGCGAAGGACCGGGCACCGAAGCCGAAGGCCGTATCGTGGGACCCAGCGTGGAGCCGTTTCGCGGGTGTCTGCCGGAGAAGGGAAGTTCCGCTTCACCGCCCCGACGGGCGGCGGAGTGGATGGGAAGGTGGTCCGGATGTTCACCGGGGACAGCTTCGCCAGGCGGCTTTACTGAGCGAGGGCGGTGGCGGGGGCCTTGCCTTTGGCTTCGTCATAGAGGCCCTTCGAGCGCCAGATGACCTTGCCGGTCTTGTCGAGGAGGAGGGCCGCCGCGCATGCCGTTGTCAATGAAGAAGCGGACCATGCCGTTCATCCGCTTGATGGTTGGTAGCTCGTATAGGCCATGGTGGGATGAGCCTGCTGGATCTGAGGAGCACCTTGAGCCAGGTGTCGAAGTCTTTCTACTGTTCGCGCTCAAAGGCAATCAGAACCAGGTTCTTCTGGCCGGAGAAGCCCGCTGGCAGCTTCAATTCGTTGCCGGAGAGGTTTTTCGAGGTCAGGTTCGGGAAGGTCTCGGCCATGGTGCAAAGGCTCCCGAGGAGGAGACAGAGGTACGGCTTCATTTCTCTATTCTGACCCATCGCTCAGAATTGGTACGCTGCTTACTGATGAAACGGATAGCGGGATTGGTGCTGTGGACGGCGGGATGGGCTTGGGGCCAGGAGATGGTCCGCGTGCCGGCTTGGTCAGCCGAGCGGGTGGACGCGCGGAGCGGGGTGACGGTGAAGGTTAGTACCCGGGCGTTCCTGATGGGGGCGACCGAAGTTACTCAGGGGGAGTACGAAAAGGTGATGGGTCGGAACCCGGCGATCCAGAAGGGCGATAAGCGGCCGGTGGAGAATGTTAGTTGGTGGGAGGCGATCCGGTACTGCAATCGGCGGAGCGAACGGGAGGGATTGCTGAGTGTCTATGACCCGGCGACGGGGCGGGCGGATCGGCGGCGGAACGGCTATCGGCTGCCGACCGAAGCGGAGTGGGTGGCAGCGGGGGGCGAGGAGAAGAGCCTGGTCGCGGGGAAGCCCAACGCCCTGGGGATTCATGACTTGCGGGGCAGCGTCTGGGAGTGGTGCGAGGACTGGTTCGACGCGGCGGGGAACGTGGAAGTAAGCGCAGACCCGGCGGGACCTTCCTGGGGCGTCGAGCGGTTGATTCGGGGTGGGAGCTTTTTGACGCCGGCGACGGGATGGACGAAGGGGTTTCGGTCTTCGATGGAGCCGGGGCGGCGGAGTAAGTACACGGGTTTTCGAGTCGTGCGGAATGATCCGGGGGCGGGGGAGAAGTTAGTTAGTAAGGCGGATTGGTTCGCTCCGTTCGCGGCTCGGCCGCAGGTGGCGGCGATGCCGGTGGTGAGAGACGTTAGTGGTTTGCGGGAGAAGTGGGGCAAGTTACTAGGGGCCCCCTATGGGAAGGGCTTTGTGCCGGAGTTCAAAGTGGTGGAGACGTTTCGGGAGTCTAACTATGACGGGACTTTGGGTTACCTGGGCGTAGAGTTGGGGGGAGGGGAGAAGGTGTTGGTGATGCGTCCGGCGGGGGCAGGGACGCGGAAGTTACCGGTGGTGATTGTGCCGTTCTATGACGTGGATGCGCCGGCGGGGAAGAATTTGGGAGGGCGGAATTTCGCGCCTCCGGGGGTGAGAAGTTTTGCTTATTTGGCGGTGCAGCGGGGCTATATGGCGGTGGCGATCCGATGGTTCGGCGAGAGCTACGGGGAGAGCTATGCGGAGGCGGTGGCGAATCTCGCCGAGCGGCATCCGGGATGTACGGGGCTGGGGAAATGGGTTTGGGACGCGCAGCGGTTGGTGGATTTTCTGGTGGCGCGGGAGGACGTGGATAAGGAGCGGATCGCGATGATGGGGCATTCGCTGGGGGGCAAGATGACGCTGTATGCGGCGGCGATGGACCGGAGGATCGGGGTGGCGGTGGCTTCGGAGCCGGGGATGGGATTTGGTTACTCGAACTATGAGGACTACTGGTATTGGGGGGAGAAACTGAAGGAGGTTCCGGCAGGGATGGATCAGCATGAGTTATTGGGGATGCTGGCACCGCGGCCTTTTCTGCTGATTGCCGGGGATTCGGCGGACGGGGACAAGAGCATGGCGTATCTGAACGCGGTGCGGGGGTTGTACGGGGCGCAGGGATTAGGGTTTATTAATCATCGGACGGGTCATTCGCCTACGCTGGATTCGGTTCGGAGGGCGATGGATTGGGTGGAGCATTGGTTCGACGCATTGGCTGTAACTGCCAGTAAGTGAGGGAGCGCCAGAGCCATTCGGCCGGGCCGTATTGGAAGTGGCGGAGCCAGAGCGGGCTGATGGTGAGATTGATGACCCACATGGCGAGGACTACCCAATAAAGTTGGGCTCGTTCAAGGTGGGCGAAACAACCGTGGCCGTAGCCATTGAAGAAGAGTGTTAGTAAGATGGATGTTAGTAAGTAGTTAGAAAGGGCCATTTTGCCGACGGCGGCGAGAGGGTTGATGATCCAGCCTACTCCAGCTTTGGCGAGGAGCATGACGATGCCGATGTAGCCTGCGGCGACGAGGAGGCGGCCGGGGTCGGCGGTGACGGCGACGTACTGGAAGTATTCCGGGATTTTGAAGCCGGAGTTGGCCCATTGGGTGGCGGCCCAATAATTGAGGGGGATTCCGAGGGTGAAGCCGACGATGGTGATGACGGTATAGAAGCGGACGGAGCGGGAGGTGTTGAAGATGCCGGCGCGGGCGAGGCCGAGGCCGAGGACGAACATGCCGAGAATATCGAGGAAGAGGAACTGGAAGAACATGGGAACTTCGAACATGAAGGCTTCGCTGCTGCGGAGGCGGAGGTTATCGAGGTAGCCGCCGCGATGGATGCGGATTTGTTCGTTGACCTGGGCTTCCGAGGGGTTGAACATGGTTTGTATTTGGTTCCAGTCGGCGCCTCCGGTTTTTTCCATGTCGCGCATGGCGAGGGAGCCGCCGAAGTTCCAGGCGGAGTGGAGGACGATGATGACGACGCCGAGGATGATGAGCTGGCGGGCGGAGAGGCGGCGAAGGGGGTAGAGGAGGAGGCCGATGACGCCGTAGGGGTAGAGAATGTCGCCGGACCAGATGAGGTGGGCGTGGAGGAGGCCGATGAGGATGAGCCAGGCGGAACGGCGGTAGTAGATCGCGGCGGAGACGCGGGAGAGGAGGAGGTCGGCGCTGGCGGCGAACAGGAGGGAGAATATGGCGCGCATTTTGCCATCCCAGAGGGTCATGGCGACGAGCCAGGCGGCGAAGTTGAGGCCGGTGGCTCCGCCGTAGACGGTGGGGTTCATGTAGGCGGAGAAGGGGAGGCCGAAGGAGACGATATTGAGGAGGAGGATGCCGAGGAGGGAGAAGCCGCGGAGCGCGTCGAGGGACTGGATGCGTTCGGTCACTCCGCTAGTTTACTTCGCGCGGCGATTCTCGGGGGTCTTGGGGATTTGGCTTACGAGGCGGTTGGTTCCGTTTTTCCTTTTGCGGAGTTCGAAGGCGTCGTAGAGGGTGCCGCGGGCGGTGCGGGCTTGGTACGAGAGTTTGTCGCCGTCGATATTGATGACTTGGTAGAGTTGCGTATCTTCGGCGGCGCGGGCCATCCAAGGGGCTTTTTCGAGGTTATAGGCTTTGGGGCCGGAGACGGAGACGACGTAGATGGTGCCCCCTTTCTTGGTGGTGAGACCCGTTTGGAGGTTGCTGCGGCCGTAAGTGTGGTCGTGGCCGGTGAGGACCATGTCGACTTTGTGCTTGTCGATGATGGGCTGCCACATGGCGCGGAGTTCTTTGTTATCGCGGCCTTTGGCGGTGGAGAGGATGGGGTGATGGAACGTTAGGATGGTCCAGCGGTTGGGGTTGTTCGAGAGGAGTTGATCGAGCCATTGGCCTTGCTCGGCTTGCTGGACGTTGGAGTTCATGGAGACGACGCGGACGCCTTGGATGTCGAGGTAATAGTTGGTTTCCGGGAGGGTGGGGAGGCCGTTGGCGGGGAGGGTGAACTGGGGGCGCCAGTGGGTGTTGAGGATTTTGTTGCCGTATTCGTGGTTGCCGGGGGTGGGGAAGGAGGGGATGGAGCGGTTGATCCAGCCGGCGGCGTTGTGCCATTCGCCCCATTGTTCGTCCTTGTTGGCGGTGTTGATGAGGTCGCCGGCGTGGAGGAGGAAGCGGGCTTTGGGGGCGTCGGCGAAGCCTGCGCGGACGACGCGGGACCAGAGGGAGTAGATATCGTTTTGGGCGTCGCCGAAGTAGATGAATTCGAGGGGCGCGGGGCCGACGGCGGCGGTACGGAACTGGTTCCAGTCCGACCAGTTGAAGCCGTCGCCGACGCGGTAGACGTAGGGGGAGTTGGGCACGAGGCCGGTGAGGGTGGCGGAGTGGTAGTGGGCGAGATGGAGGTCGGTTTGGAGGGGTTCGGATTTGGCGGGGAGGGTGGTGGCGATGGTTCGGGCGCGGAGGGCGA
>JANODS010000698.1:0-1919 GCA_031412835.1 Acidobacteriota bacterium
CGCCCAAGTCCTCGCCAAAGCGCGCGAACTCACCGCCTACCAGCCCGGTTCAATGCCACCCAAAGTCAACCGCTACGGAGTCCTCTCCCGCCCCACCTACCGCCACGAAAAGCTTACCTACGAAAGCGAACCCGGCATCCAGATCCCCGCCGTCCTCGCGGTTCCCCACGCCTTCAAACCCGGCGGCCCCACCGTCCTCCTCGCCGACTGCGACGGCAAGTCCGCCTCCGCCGCCCGTCTCCACCAGCTCGCCCAAGCCGGCACCCGCGTCCTCTCCATCGACCTCCGCGGCTGCGGCGAACTTGCGCCCAAAGGTCCCCGCGGCATCGACCCCTGGTTTGGCGATAGTCGCAACGTCGCCGCCGCCCTCCTCCTCGGCCGCACCATGCTCGGCATGAGAATGCGCGACATCACCGCCGGCCTTGACCTGCTCGCCGCGCCGCAAGTCACCGCCATCGGCATCGGCCATGCCAGCCTCCCCGTCCTCTTCGCGACCGCGCTCGACCCCCGTATCACCGCCGTCGAACTCGATGGTCTCCTCAAGTCCTACCAGTCCGTCGTCGAAACGCCCCTCCACCGCCGCGCCTTCGAACACGTCCTCCCCGGCGTCCTCCGCCACTTCGACATCCCCGACCTCGTCAAAGCCATCGCCCCCCGGGCCGTCACTATAGTCCGCTCCGTCGATCCAATGGGACAGCGGTGATACGATACGCCAATGCCCCGCCACTCCGGACTGGTTCGGACGACCCATTGGATCACGACGCTGTGCTTCTTCGCCCTCCTCGTCAGCGGAGTCCAAATCGTCATCTCTCACCCCCGTTTCTACTGGGGCGAGGATGGCAACGTCCTCATGCCCGCGCTCTTCAGCCTCCCCATCCCCGCCTCCCGCGGCTCCGTCCAAACCGGCTATAACTTCGTCCTCAAAGACCAGAACGGCTGGAGCCGCTATCTCCACTTCCAAACCGGCTGGATCATGGCTGCCACCGGCCTGCTCTACCTCGGCTATGGCTGGCGCTCCCGCCACTTCCGCAAGAACTTACTCAATCCCTCGCCCTATAACCCACTCCAGCGCGCCACCTATCTCACGGTCATCTTCGTCCTCTTCCCCGCCATGATCTGGACCGGCCTCGCCATGTCCCCCGCCTTCACCGGCGCGTTCCCCTTCATCGTCGATTGGCTCGGCGGCTTCCAATCGGCCCGCACCCTTCACTTCTTCGTCACCTTCGCGCTCGTCGTCTTCGTCATCGGCCACGTAATAATGGTCTACCGGGCCGGCTTTCGAAACCGCGTCGGAGCCATGATCACCGGAAAGGAGCAGCTATGACCCGCCGCAACCTCATCATCACCGTCGGCGTCGCGGCCACTGCCGGAGTCGCCGTCGCCGCCCGCCTCGCCGAGCAGTACGGCCTCATCCCCCCCGATAGCGGCGGCATCTATGGCCCCGGCGAATCCCTCACCTACGCCGCGCAGCGCCTGCTGACCGGCAACTCCCTCGCCCGCGAGTTCCCCCCAAGCAAGATCTCGAAGTCTCCCTACGCCAACGGCAAGCCGCCCACCGACGAGATCTTCACCCGCGAGCAAGCCAACGCCTTCGCCGACTGGAAGCTTTCGGTGCAAGGGATGGTCGCCCGCCCCGCCACTTACTCGCTCGCCGACCTGCGCACGCTCCCCAGCAAAAGCCAGATCACCCAGTTAGCCTGCGAAGAAGGCTGGTCCTACATCGCCGAATGGACCGGCGTGCCCCTCTCCCATATCCTAAATCGCGCCGGCGTCCTCCCCCAAGCCAAGTACGTCGTGTATGAGTCAATCCCCATCAAACGCCGTCGCTGGGACAGCGTCGATCTCGACGAAGCCATGCACCCGCAAACTCTAATCACCTACGGAATGAACGGCGGCGACCTCCCCGTTGGCCACGGCGG
>JANODS010000699.1:0-1634 GCA_031412835.1 Acidobacteriota bacterium
CCAGCCAATCGCCGTGCTCGGCCCAGGCTTGGCGGAACAGGCGGTGCACGGCCATTCTGCCGCCGAGGTTTTTCGTCAACGCGGACTTCGGCCGCCACGCGATTTCGGGCGGCAAAACCGTGGCTGCCACCGAACGGAGATAATGCTTTTCAATGCCGTTGGCGAGTGCCGTCTCCGGCGGGATCGCATCGGCGATCGCAACCACCGTGGGATCGGCAAAGGGGACGCGGCCTTCGACAGAGTGGGCCATCAATTGGATGTCACCATTGTGCAAGAGCCGCGCCAACCAGCGCTGGCGAATCAGATAGGACATCGCCAAGAGCTGGTCCGCTGGCGTATCCCAGCGGTGACCGGCCGCCTCCGCTTCGGCCCGATAAAGGGCCGTGAAATGCGCTGCGGCGTCTATCCGCCGCAACGGCAGATGCCCGAAGAAATCCAGCAGCCTTCGCGGCGAAGCGATGCGTTCCGGGTGCAGCAGAAAGCTGTAGCCGTAGTGCGTTTCGTCGGCCGCGTCGCCGACCAGTACCGCCTTGCAATGAACAGCGGCAGCCTCGGCGAGCAGGTTCTGGGAGACCTCCTGTTCCCAGGCCGCGATCTGATCGTTGGCCCATAGCGTCCGCTGCAACGCGGCTGCATAGTCGAACGACGCCACCTCGAAATGAGGATGGCCGAAGGCCGCGGCCACCTGCCGCGCGAACGGCACATCATCGCTGTTGACGATCAGCGAATCGGTGTAGTCCATCGTCCCGTAGTTGATGGTGAACGCGGGCAGCGGCGGCTCCGCCAAGGCCGCCAGCAGGCTGGAATCAACGCCGCCAGAGAGGAACAGACCTGCCGGGGTACTCGCGCGGACAGCGCTGCGCAGGGCGGTCAACAGGTCGCCCTCAGCGTGGCCGGCCCGGTAGGAGTGCACGCCGCTGCGCGTCAGATAACGGCCCCCTTCGAGACGGGCCAAGTTAGCGAAGGGCATGAGGCTGAAGTAAGGTGCCGTCAGGTGCTCGGCCACCGCTTCCTCGTCCGGCCGGAACGGCACCACACCCGCTTCCAGCAACGGACCCG
Organism: Acidobacteriota bacterium; assembly: GCA_031412835.1. GTDB lineage: Bacteria > Acidobacteriota > Terriglobia > Bryobacterales > Bryobacteraceae. The sequence goes on from JANODS010000699.1 coordinate 1,060, forward strand.
CCTCCGAGCAGAACGCGAATAGCTCCGGTGTTCGATGATAGACGAACGGCTTCACCGCAAGCGGATCCACCGCCGCCAAGTACTCGCCCGTCGCTTCCTCCCAGAGGCAGAATGCGAACATCCCTTCGAACCGTTCCAGCGCCGCGGGCCCCCAGCGGAGCAGGGCGGCGAAGGCCACTTCCGTGTCGGTCTCGGTCTTGAACGAATACGCTCCCAATTGTCGCCGCAGTTCGCGATGGTTATAGATCTCGCCGTTGAACACGAGCGTGAAACGACCGTCCGAAAGCGGTAGTGGATACGGGCGCGGATCAACGAGGGCCAAGCGAGTCTGGACGAGGGCCGCCCGGGGCGAGATCGACGCGCCCGCGCCATCGGGCCCGCGGTGGCGCAGCAGCGTGGCGAGCTTCCCCGCCGCCGCGTGGTCCGCCGGGGTGAGCCCGCTTGGCCGGATCAGACCTGCAATGCCGCACATCGCGCTAGCTCCTCGGTAGTACGACTCAGGATCGATGCTCCCGGCACCAGCGTCGGCCGCTTGGCGATCGGCGGTAGACCCAACTCGGCGGCCAGCGCCCGCA
>JANODS010000700.1:0-9191 GCA_031412835.1 Acidobacteriota bacterium
GCAGTCGGGCGAGTGGGAACACATCCTGGTTGACGATGGCAGCACGGATGCGACGCCGGAGGTGGTGGCGGAACTGGCGCGGGATCCGCGCGTGATCCGCGCTCGTACGGCGAACCGTGGAACCGGGGCGGCGCATAACACGGGTCTGGACCTGGCGACGGGCGATTTCATCGCGTTCCTCGATGCGGACGATGAGTACTTGCCGAACCATTTGAGCTCTCATTTGGCCGCCGCGGCCGAGCATCCCGAGGTGGACATTTTTTGGGGCGGTTTGGAGGTGGTGGCGGACTCTCCGGAGGACTTGCTCGCCCCAGACGTCGCCGTCGGCTTTGGCTTTCTTTCGATCCACGACTGCGTCACGCAAGGGACGCTGTTCGTTCGTCGGCGGGTGTTTGAGACGGTTCGATTTGCCGAGGATCGGTCAGTCTGTTGGCACGACTACGACTTCGTGCGGCGGGCGGAGAGCCAGTTTGGAGTGATGCGGCTCTACGAGCCGACCTATCGCTACTACCGAAACACGGCGGCCAGCACGGTTGATCGGCAAAAGGCGACGTGGCCACTCGAAGACCCAGCCGGACGGCTTCCCTTATACTGAAAAAGAGTTATTTGAGGAGTTCATGGCCGTACTGATTGATGCAATTACCGTCAAGCGCAGAACCTTGTTCGAGCTTGATAACACCCCGTACTCTTGCCTGGAAGCCGAGGTGAGCACGCCCACCGCGCGCGGTGGTCAGACGCTCGTGCGGTTGAAGATGCGGAACCTGTTGACCAGCGCCGTATTCGAGAAAACCTTCAAAGCCGGGGACAAGTTCAAGGAGCCGGACCTGCAACGCGTCCCGGCCTCGTACCTCTACTCCGACGGCGAAGGGTCGCACTTCATGGACCAGGAAACCTTCGAGACGCTCACGCTTACCGAAGACATGGTGGGCACCGCGCTCGACTTCCTGATCGGCGGCACGATCATCGAATTGCACAAGTTCAATGGCAATCCGATCGGGTTGGAACTGCCGCAGTTTGTCGAACTTGCCGTGAGTTACTCCGAGCCCGGCGTGCGTGGCGATACATCGAGCGGGAGCGTGACCAAGCTGGCCACGCTGGAAACCGGGATGGAGATTCGCGTGCCACTTTTCATCAAAGAGGGCGAGAAAGTGAAAGTATCCACCGAAAACCGTGGGTTTTCCGGCCGCGCTTAGAACTGCACCCGAATCGACATCTGGACTTTTCGCGCCTCGCGGGCGGCGGTGATGACGAAAGAGAACGAGTCCGGGAGGTATCGGACCGACGAGATCTTGATCGAGTCGTCGCAGTTGGGCATGCGCCGGTAGCGGTTTTGTGATGGGATTGGGCGAGAGCCTACGCTTAACTAATCGAGGATCGAAGTTTAGATGGCAATTCAAGAGTTTCGCGCTACGACAATCAAGTCCGCCGCGCTAAAAAGCGATGGCGCTGGAATTTTCGCCGGCGGACAGTTCGTCGTTGTGGCCAGGTTCGACGGCGCGGATGCGGCCCGCTACGAGTACCGACAGTACATAAAGGGCACCGCGATTCTGCAGCAGGGCTCTTTCAGCGGTAGCCCGGCTTCGATGGACAATTGGGTCGCGAAGCCCGGTTCGGCGCCGGAGGATGGCAAGGACCTATTTTTGATTCCGGGTGGCCTGGCTACCAGCTTTCGAGAAGATGGCTTGATCCGTAATGGAAGGAATGAGCGGTTCGGATACCGGGCGAACGCCCCGGTCCTGCGGCAAGGCATCGAAGATCGTTACCTGCCGGACCAGGTTACGGGCGCTGAATACCGCCTCCGTGATACCTGGGGCCTGCGCGCTCCCACCCGTCGCGTCGGTCTGCGGCTGATGATTGACATCGTTTATAAGGGCGCGATCATTGATCGGCAGAACCTTGACCAAGTGGTCCGGACCCTGCATTGGGGCGTGCATCTCGACGTGATCGTCACCTAGCTACGGCGCGGCATTCCAGTCCGGCGGCTCCTGGTGAAGCAGCTGCCGGACGAAGAAGTCGGCGCGCTTCCGATCCCAATATTCGCCCCAACCGCCGTGGTTGGCGCCGGGAAGCACGAGTAGGTCGAACTGTTTTTTGGCCTTGATGAGCGCGTTGACGACTTGCAGCGTCGACGCCGGGTCGACGTTGGTATCGAGTTCGCCCACGGCCAGCAGGAGTTTTCCCTTGAGTTGATGCGCGTGGTCGACGTTCGAACTCGCCGCGTATTCCGGGCCTACGGGCCATCCCATCCACTGTTCATTCCAACTGATCTTGTCCATGCGGTTGTCGTGGCACCCGGCCGAGGACGCGGCCGCGTGATAGAAATCGCCGTGGAACAGCAACGCCCCGAGCGAGTTCTGCCCGCCGGCGGAGTGGCCGTAGATGCCGACGCGAGAGAGGTCGTAGTAGCCGTATTTGGCGGCGGCCGCCTTGTGCCACAGCACGCGGTCCGGGAACCCCGCGTCGGCGAGGTTTTTCCAGCAAACGTCGTGGAAGGCCTTGGACCGGTTCGAGGTTCCCATGCCGTCGATTTGAACGACGAGGAAGCCGAGTTCGGCCATCGCTTGCATGGCGTTTGACGGGGTGAAGCGCTTGGGAACGAAGGAATCGTGCGGGCCGGCGTAAATGTATTCGAGGACGGGGTATTTCGTGTTGGGGTTGAAGTTGGACGGGCGGTAGAGCAAGCCCCAGATATCGGTTTGGCCGTCGCGGGCCTTCGCCGTCAGGACCTCCGGCGGGCGCCACCCCGAGGCGCGAAGGGCAGTGTCGTCGGCCTTTTCCAACGTGCTGATGAGCGAGTTCGGCGAGAGCCGACGGAGTTCGGTGACGCTGGGCAGATCCACGCGCGAGTAGGAGTCGGTGAAGAACTGGAAATCGGGAGAGACGGCGGCGTTGTGATCGGCGTCGACGGTCGTGAGGCGGATGAGGTTCGAGCCGTCGAAGTTGACCCGGAAGAGGTGTCGGAAGTAGGGGTCTGTTTGCGGATCGACGCCACTGCCAAGGAAGTAAACCTGCCGGGCTTTGGCGTCAACACCGGCGACCGAGCGGACGACCCACTGCCCTTTGGTGATTTGGTTTTTCACCTTCCCCGTGAGGCCATCGTACAAGTAAAGATGATTCCAACCGTCGCGTTCGCTGGCCCAGATGACCTCTCGTCCGTCGGCGACGTCTTCGCGGAACTTCTTCGAGTAATAGCAGTAGAACGTGCTGGCTTCTTCATTGACGAACGCGCGCGCTTGGCCGCTGGCGGCGTCGATTTCGATGAGGCGGTAGGCTTGGTGGCCGCGCTGGTTGTATTCGAAAGTGAACGCGCGAGAGTCCTGGCGCCACGCGGGGCGGGAGATGGAATAAGGGTTCGGAAATAGGGTGTTGTCGACGTTGACTTGTTGGCGCATGGCGACGTCGAAAAGGACGGGTTGGGATATGTCGAGCGCGTCGCCAGGCTTGGGGTAAACGGTGTCTTTCGGGCGGGGTTGAACTTGATCCACCGGGGACGATTCGACGTAGTAGATTTTGCGGCGCTGACCAGGGCGGATGCGATAGACGGCGGCCTTCAGGCTGTTGGGAGACCAGGCCTGCGCGGATAGCGTGTAGTAATTCCCTTCCGAGCCATCGGTCGACAGCGGGACAGCGGATTTGGGAGCGCCTTTTGCACGGAGCCAGACGTTGAAATTCCGGACGAAGAGTTCGGACTTGCCATCGGGAGAAAGAACGGAGCGCGGGGCCTCCGGCACCCGAGGGAGCGCCTTCAACTCATAGGTGGCCAGGTTGATTTCGTAACGCTCCGCGTTGGAGAGGAACTTGAGTCTGTCGGCCTTGAACTCGAGGTCCGTGAGGGCGAGTCGAGCAGGGTTGACCGGCTGGCCGAGTTGTTGCGCCAGTGCCTGAGCAAGGCGTTGGTGGTCGAAGGCGGCTTGCTTCCCTCCGCCCGCGTTGGCGATGATGTATTCGGTGCCGGAAGCGGTGGAGCGGGCGTACCAGAAGCGGTCCGATTTCTCAATCCAATGGAGGTCGCCGACGATGCCGGGAGTAAGCGGGCGGAGTTTCTCGGTGAAGGTGAGGAATCGCTGGTAGTCGGGCAGGGTGCCTTGTGCGAATACGGGAAGGCAAAGAAAGACATGAAGAAGAAGGCGCATGGGTGCTACGGCGATTATAGACGGGCGATCCCGATCATGGTAGCTTATAGGACTAAAGTCCCAGTTACAGGAAGAAACAATGAAACCGATTATCCTCGCCGCCCTGTTCGCGGCGGTTAGTGCCATCGCCCCCGCGGCAACGATTTTTGACAACGGCGCACCCGATCTAGTCGGGGCCAATGCCCGCAGCATCACCATCTTTCGGACGGCGGATGACTTCGTGCTCGGTACGTCGGCGACTGTTGATTCCGTTCGCTTTTGGATGCTTGCTCAACCGCAAGAGGTTTACAGCGGAACCCTTACCTATGCCTTCTACCAGAATTCAGCCGGGTCGCTGGGAGCCGTCGTAAGCACCGGGACCGTGAATGGGATTGTGCCCGTGTTCCTCAGTCAGGTCGCTCAAAACATCCACGCCATCTATCAGGTGGACTTCAACCTCTTGGCACCTCTGGCGTTAGGATCCGGTACCTATTGGTTAGAGTTGCACGATGGCCCTTCGCTTACCAATGCAGGCAGCACCCAGGTCCTTTGGCAAAACCTGGCATCGATTGCCGGCGGCAATTCGAAGCAGAATCAGAACCCCCAACTTCCGTCCAACAACGTAGGTGGTGCGCAAGCGTTTCAGCTTCTGGGGACGGTCGGTTCCACCTCCGTTCCGGAACCGGCGACGATGGCGGCGACTGTCATCGGACTAGCGGCGCTCGGCCTGCTGCGTCGCCGGCAGGCGTAGTAACTCGACTATTTTTTGCGAACCCAGTTCTGGTCGAGATTTGCGCCTTGGTCTGGGTTCGTGAAAATGTTAGCTGGAATGGGCGCGTCGTACCAAGGCCCGTTGAGTTTGAGAACCGTCAACTCGGGCCGTTCGAGCCAGCCCCGGACGACATAGCGTTGCATGTTGGTCATCTTGATGACGAGGACGCCTTCGACCAGCGCTACCGTCCCGCTGGATTTCTCGATGATCTTCTTGCCGTTCCGAATTGCGAAGAAGTCGAGAGAGATGCCTCCTTCCCTGGAAATGGTCCATTTGCTCGTAAAATGGAGCGAATCGGACCCGGCGTGGGCACCGGTGTAACGGTCGACGTAGTGGGTGGTGATCCCCTCGGTCAGTCCCCATTCTCCGGCGAGGTCGGCGACGGTCAGCGTGCGCGGCGCGGGGGGGATGATGAGCTTGCCGTCTCTAACTTGCGAGGTGACGGGCGCGGGGAGTTGCCCGAGTGTCGCTTGCTTGACAATGAGGCTACTCAGCATTTGGTCGACGTCGGGTTGGTAAGCCCGGAAAGCCCTTTGATTGGGTGCCAGAATCAGCAGGGAGACCACGCTGGGGCCCGCATCAAGTACGACGAGCTGAGCCCAGACGGGCTGGCCGCCGACGGTGGAGGAGGCGCTTCCGATGGCCGCGCGAGTGGCACCCAGGTTGGCGATGGTGGGTGCCGGCGCGGCGACGGGGCTGATCGTCTTCAGCGCGACCGCCTGCCACTCGGCGGCAAAGCTGGCGGAGAGGTCGCTGGCCGAGGGGGTGCTCGTGTGAATGGCGATGACGCAATAGCTGGAACTGCTGGCCTTGGTAAGTTCGACGTGGCCAACATTGCCGGAGGGCTTTTCGACGACGTTGAAGCCGCTGGGTGGATGGTAGGTGACCAGGTCCCAGGTTCTTGGGGCCTGCAAGGCGAGAGCGACACTCGGCAGAAGGGCGGCGAAGAGCAAGCAAGCGCTGCCGCGGGGTGCCCCTCGATTAGAGTTTTGGAAAGGGCTCATAGAAAAAGTATAGACGCGTTGGTCGTAGCGGTATAGTTATTCGAGTGGCCTTGTTCGCTACTCCCACACTCCCAGTTTGAGGACCCACAATTGATGAAATGGTGTCGCCTGGCGGCCAGTATTCTGGCAGTCGCATATCCTGTCGCCGCGCAGTCTGACGCGGCGCTTGTAGCTGAGATGCGGACGTTGAAAGCAGCGGTGGCCGCGGCGCAATCGGCCGGTGACAACGCTTGGATGTTGACCTCCGCCGCGCTCGTCCTGCTGATGACGGGTCCGGGCCTGGCGCTTTTCTACTGCGGCCTGGTGCGGAAGAAAAACGTGCTGGGCACGATGATGCAGAGCTTCATCATGATGGCCGTCATGTCGCTTTTGTGGGCGGCGATTGGCTACAGCCTGGTGTTCGCGCCCGGCACGGCCTGGATCGGCGGACTCGATTTCGCCATGCTACGTGGCGTGGGGGCGGCGGCGAATGGAGACTACGCGCCCACCATTCCGCACTTGACCTTCATGGTCTATCAAATGATGTTCGCGGTGATCTCGCCGGCCCTGATCACCGGGGCTTTCGCCGAGCGGGTGAAGTTCAACGCGCTGCTGATCTACTCCGTCTTGTGGGCGTTTTTGGTCTACTTCCCGGTGGCGCACATGGTGTGGGGAAAGGGGGGCTTCCTGAACGCCTACCTGGGCGGTGTGGTGCCCGTCTTTGATTTTGCCGGCGGTACGGTGGTTCACATTACGACCGGCGTTTCGGCGCTCGTATGCGCGCTCGTGATTGGGCCGCGGCGCGGTTATCCGCAGGAGCCGATGAAGCCTCACAGCTTGGTGCTGAGCTTCATCGGCGCCTGCCTGCTCTGGGTGGGTTGGTTCGGTTTCAACGCGGGGAGTGCGCTGGCGGCCTCGTCGCTGGCTTCCAGCGCCTTTGTGGCGACCCACTTAGGGGCGGCGGCCGGAGCGGTCGCCTGGCTTGTGGCCGAGTGGCTTCATACGGGTCGACCGAGCGCCCTGGGGGCAATCTCCGGAGCCGTGGCGGGGCTGGCGACGGTGACGCAAGGGGCCGGATTTGTCGAGCCGATTGTGGGGGCGGTGTACGGGTTGGCGGGAGGCCTCGCCTGTTTCTATCTGGTCGTGATTGTGAAGCATCGGCTGGGCTACGACGACACGCTGGATGCGTTCGGCGTCCACGGCGTGGGAGGCATTATTGGTGCTACGTTGACGGGAGTTTTTGCTACGCGCGCGGTGAACGACGCGTTGAAACTGGCGAGCGGCGAGGCAGCGCCGCTCGGATGGGTCGACGGCAATGGCGGGCAGATCGGCAACCAGTTGATCGGTGTGGCGATCGGGATCGGGTTTGCGGTGGTCGGCAGTTGGGTGGCGTTGAAGACCACGGCAGTCTTGACGGGCGGACTGCGAATGGAGGCCCGCGAAGAGATCGAAGGGATGGACTTGGTGCTGCACGGGGAAGAGGGATACAATCTGGAGGCCTGATGTGCCCATGAAGAAAATTGAAGCGATTATTCAGCCGTTCAAGCTGGAAGAAGTGAAAGCGGCCTTGAAGGCCATTGCCATTGAAGGGATGACCTTGACCGAGGTCCGCGGCCATGGGCGGCAGCGGGGGCACATGGAGATCTATCGGGGCCGGGAGTATCAAGTGGACTTGATCCCGAAGATGAAGGTGGAAATGGTGGTGACGGACGCGCGCTGCGAAGAGGTGATCGAGACGATCTGCCGGGCAGCGCGGACTGGCAAGATTGGAGACGGCAAGATCTTCGTCTACGACGTCGGTGAGGCGTTGCGGATTCGGAACGACGACCGGGGCGAGTCGGCGCTGTAGGGGTTAGAAATAGCTCGGCATTTTGCGCGGCAGCGCCTTCTTGGCGGTCGCCTTCTTCGCAGCGGTCTTTTTGGCAGCGGCCTTCTTGGCGGCTGGGGCCTTGCGCTGCACACCGAGCGACGATTCGAGCAGTTGTTCGAGCAGCTTCTTTTCCTCGGATTTGACGACTCGGTTGAAGTTGTCCGGCCGTTTGGAGGCCAGCGCCTGCATGGCGGTGATCCATTCGAGGGCGGGGGCGGCGGCGTGTGGTTTCTTGGATAGCTTCATCGCCGTCAGCGTCTTCGATATGTTAGGGACCCGGCGGTAGGCATCGATCGCGGCATCGAAGTTGCCGGCGGCTTGATGGGCTTCGGCGGCGGCGGCGAAATCGTTGGAGCCTTCGTGGCAGATGGCTTCGAGCTTGTAGTTGCGTTCTGGAAGGGCGGCCAGGATGGGCAGCGCCTCTTTGAAGTGTCGGGATTTGACGAGGAGCTCGACGGCGCGATTCTGGAGTTTGGCGGTGCGTTCCACCGCATCCGGAAGGCCGAGCGCTTTGAAAAACGGCGGCAGAACACGAACGCAAATGGCCGCGTTGGTGCCGAGGTGTTGAACGGCTTCGAGCCGCTCGATCCAGCGCTGTGGCTCCACACCGAGTTCGATGAGGACCCACGGCGGGAGCGTGGGGGCGAGCGAAGGGAACTGGCGCATGAGCTCGACGGAGGAGTTGAGTTCGTCGGCGTCGGTGTACTTCGAGTGGCGGGCAAGCGCGAAGGAGAAGGACGCGAGAGCTGGTTCGTCGGCGTGGGTGCCGGCGAGGCTCGCCTCGTTGAGCAAGGGAGGGTTGCCGAGTTCCGGGGCGAGCTTGACCTTGCGCATCGCGAGGGTAAAGCAAACTTCGGCGAGCGTCAGGTGCGCGGTCTTGCGCGTCAGAGGGTCCTGCACGGCGTTGCGGTCGTTGGGGATGCCGAGCAGGGATACGGCTTGGTGGGCGCGCGACCAGGCGAGTTCGGGCCGGACAGAGAGGTACTGACGGGCGTCTTCCTGGCAGCGCTGGATGCGCTCTTCAAGGTCGAGGTTTTCTTCCTGCAGGGATTTGAGCAGGGCGGCCGACGACAGCGCGGAGTGGGTCGAATGGTGGCCCTTCCCGTTGAGGAAGCCGAGGCTGCCGGCGACGCGGCGCGGTGGGGGGCTGATGTCGAGCCAGATGAGACGTTCGGTGGGTCGACTGATGGCGACGCGGAGTTGGTCAATGGCGAGCCGGCGGGAGAGGTGGTCAATGTCCGCCGAGACCGAGCTATTAACGATTTTTTCAAGCTGCTCGCCGCCGTCGATGATGCAGACCGAGTGGAAATCGAGGCCCTTGATTTCGGCGGGTGTGAGCGCTTGGGGGAGGCTGGGCGGAGGATTGCCGAAGGCCACCAGGGCCAGACCCTCGCGCGAGGAGAGGTCCGCCAGCAGGGCCGAGAGATCTTCGCCCGGGGCGGCGGCGCAGTACA
>JANODS010000701.1:0-5435 GCA_031412835.1 Acidobacteriota bacterium
CCGCCCCCCCCCCCGCCCGCGCCCCCCACCCCCGGGGCCCCCCCCGCCCCCCCGGGCGGGGTGTTGTTTATTGGGGCGACTAACCACGATAGGCAGTTTCGGGCGTTTGATAAGGCGACGGGGACATTACTGTGGTCGACGACCTTGTCGGCGGGCGGGAATGCGACTCCGGCGACTTACATGGTGAAGGGGAAACAGTATGTGGTGATTGCGGCGGGGGGCGGGAAGTCAGGGGCGGCGAGTGGAGGCACTTATCATGCCTTTGCGTTGCCTTAGCGCCGGAGGTAGAGGCGGCAGATTTGGACGAGGGTGGTGGCGAGGGATTTGACGCGGAAGAATTGGGAGCGGCCATGTTCGCGGGCGAGGTGGGAGACCGGGAGTTCGACCACCTTCATGCCGGAGCGTTCGAGCATGGTGACGAGTTCGACGCAGATGGTGCCGCTGGAGGACTGGAGGGGTTCGCGGTTGAGGAGCGAACGGCGGATAAGGCGGAAGTCGCAGTCGATGTCGCGGAGGCGGACGCGGAAGAGGAAGCGGGCGAATTGATTGTAAACGGCACCGATGACTTTGCGGTGCCAGGGATCTTGCCGGGCGATTTTATAGCCGTTGACGAGGCCGACTTCGGGGGTGATGGCGTTGAGGAGGGCCGGGAGATCGGCGACGTCGTATTGGCCGTCTCCGTCGGTGTAGAAGACAAATTCGTTGGAAGCGGCGGCGAAACCGGTGCGGAGGGCACCGCCGTAGCCGCGATTTTCGGGGTGGGTGATGATGCGGAGCCGGGGGCCGAATTCGGCGGCGAGGGAGGCGAGGACTTGGCCGGTGGAGTCGGCGCTGCCATCGTTGACGACGATGACTTCGTAGTCAGCGACGTGTTGGTTGAGGACGGCGAAGGTTTTTGAGATGAGAGCGGGGAGGGCGAGGGCGTCGTTGTAGGCGGGGAAAAAGACGCTGAGACTGTGGGGGAACAGGGTGGGGACGGTCGTGCGGACGGCGACCGGGCGAAGGGTTGCGATGTCGGGCATGGTGATGGGAAAGAACAACGATACTCGATTGCGAGAGCGGCGTCTATACAGCTTCGGGTTTATCAGTACTCATTTCGAAGTTTTAACATCAACGTATCCAGGTGGCGGCCAGACCGGCTGGGTCGAAGGCCACCCCGAGGCCGGGGCGCTGGGGGACGACGTAGTTGGGGCCGTCGAGTTCGATGGGTTCGGAGAGGTATTGGTTGGCGGTTTCGAGGACGCGAGGGTTGTACTCGCAGAGGCGGGAGTTGGGGAGGGCGTTGGCGACGTGGACGGCGGCGAGGATTTGGGGGGCGAGGGCGATGCTGAGGTGGGGGACGAGGCGTTTGGCGATTTTGCCGATGGCGACGGTTTCGGTGATGCCGCAGCGGCCGAGATCGGGCTGGAGCACCTTCGTGAAGGGGAGGAAAGGGCGGAGTTCGTGGCGGGAACGGTAAGACTCGCCGAGGGCCAGGGGGGCGCGGGCACGGCGGGTCCAGCGGTGGTGCTCGTCGTAGTCTTCGGGGAGGAAGGGGCACTCCATCCATTCGAGGTCGAGATCGAGGCCGGCACCGGAGGGGAGGTGCCAGAGGGCGTCGACGGCAAAGCGGACTTGGGGGAAAGCGGATTGGAAGAGGCGGACGCGGCGGTCAAGTTCGGGCCAGGAATCTTCGAGATAGACCTTGAAGAGGCGGAAGCCCCGGTGGACGTAGAGATCAATGAAGGCTAGGCGTTCTTCGTCGGTCGAGCCGGCGACGCCGGAGACGTAGGCGGGGACACGGTTCGAGTTGCCGCCGAGGAGCTTGGAGACGGGCTGATTGGAGATTTTTCCGGCGAGGTCCCAGAGGGCTAGATCGAGGCCGGCCATGGCGTCGAGATGGTAGCCGCCGGTTTGGCCACGGACGCGCATGGTGCTATATAGCAATTCGCGGAAGGCGGTGATTTCGGCGGGGGTGCCGTTGAAGGTTTGGCCGAGGAGGACGGGGCCGAGAAGGAGGTCGATGAGGGTGCAAGCGACTTCGGGGACGAGGGGGGCCTGGGCTTCGCCCCAGCCGGTGAGACCACCGGATAGATCGATGCGGATGAGGGCGGTTTCGAAGTCGGTGGGGTAGAGTACGGGGTAGTCGGTGGACCAGCGGTAGCGGCCATCGCCGTGGACTTTGGTGGGGGAACCGGCGAGGCCGCGGGCGGCGGCGGAGTCGCGGGGGATGCGGACGGGGATGGCGGAAATGTTTTCAATGCGCATGGGGCACCTTACTGTAGATAATTAAGTTTGGACTACGATGAAACTGCGCCGCATAGCTAGAAAGAGAGCGACCGATGAAGTGTACGACGCGCTGCGAGAGGCGATTCTGACGCGGGGCTTTAAGCCTGGTGAGCGATTGCAAGTGGAGGAGATTTCTCAGAAGCTGGGAGTTTCTTTGACGCCGGTGCGGCATTCGGTGCAGCGGTTGTGTACGGAAGGGTTGATCGAGATACGGCCGCGGTCGGGAACGTTCGTCGCGACTTTGACAAAAGACGATATTCAGTCGACGTTTGAGGTTCGTTGCGCGCTGGAGTGTTTGGCGGCGGAGTTGGCGATTCCTCGGTTGACGGCGAAGGTATTGGGCGAGATGGACGAGTGTCTCGAGTTGCTGCGGAAGGCGGTGACGAGTGAAGAGTTGTTGCGGAAGCACGAGCAGGCCAATAGTGAATTGCATCGGGCGCTCGTGGAGGCGTCGGGAAATAAACGGTTGGTGGAGATGTACGGGGGATTGAACGCTCATCTGACGATAGCGCGGATCCATGCATCGGAGAGTCGAAAAACGGAGACGGCGTTTCAAAGTAAAGAATGGTTAGCGCGTTTTAAGCAGGAACAAGCAGAGCACGATGCGATTGTGGCGGCGTTGCGGGAGGGGGATGTGGGCCGGGCGCAGGGGGCGTTACGGCAGCACATCTATCGGGCTAAGGATGCGATGATGGCGAGTCATGAATCGGGCGGCGAACTAGGTAGCGGACGAGTAAGTAAGCCAAAGGGTGGAGTAAGCCCATCAACACAAAGACGCTCGCATAGCTGAAATGGACGACGAGCCAGCCGGTTAACGCTGTAAATAAAGTTCCGCCGAGTCCGTTGCCGAAGGCGAGGAGGCCGGAGACGGTGCCGATGACTTCGCGGGGATAGATATCGTTCGTGAGCGTGGCTTGGTTCGTTTTCCAGCCCATGTGGGCGAACGTGACAACGCAGATCAAGGCGAGGGCGACGTTGCGGCTTTCGACGAAGCCGACGGCCATCGACAGGGGCATGAGGGCGGCGAAGGGGAGCATCCACTGGAGGCGGGCTTGGACCGGGGGGCGGCCGCGTTTGATGAGTTGGCCGGAGAGCCAGCCGCCGAGGAGGCTGCCGAGGTCGGCGGTGAGGTAGGGCATCCAGGCGAGGAGGCCCATTTCCATGATGGTGAAGCCGCGTTGGTCGACGAGGTATTTGGGGAGCCAGAAGAGATAGAACCACCAGACGGGGTCCGAGAGGAAGCGGGCGAGGAGGAGGCCCCAGGTTTGGCGGTAGCGAAGCATTTCGGTCCAGGAGCGTTGGGGACCGGGGGGGAGCGGGAGGGCGACGGCGTGACGGGTGAGGATGAGCCAGGGGATGAGCCAGAGAAGGCCGAGGGTGCCGGTGGCGATGAAGGCGGCGCGCCAGCCGTAGAAGGCCGCCAGGGTGGTGATGACGGGTGGGGCGATGACGGCCCCGACGGAGGCGCCGGCTTGGACGAGGCCGTTGACGAAGCCGCGGTCTTTGGGTTCGAACCAGTCGGAGACGCCTTTGGAGGCGGCCATGAAGTTGCCGCTTTCGCCGGCGCCGAGGAGGAGGCGGAAGCCGGCGAGGGACCAGGGGCCGCGGACGAAGGCGTGGAGCATGTTGGCGGTGCTCCACCAGACCATGAAGATGCTGAGGGCGCGGCGGGTGCCCCAGCGGTCGACGAGGAAGCCGGAGCCGACGTACATGAGGGTGTAGGCGGCGAGGAAGGCGGTGAGGATGTTGGCGTATTGCTGGTCGGAGATGGCTAGTTCTTTGGTGAGCGTGGGGGCGAGGACGGAGAGGGTTTGACGGTCGATGTAGTTGATAACGGTCGAGAGGAAGAAGAGGCTGGCGATGCCCCAGCGCCAGCGGCTCATGTTAGACCGCGCCTGCTGGACGGATGCGTTGGCGGAGGAAGGTGAGTTCGGCGAGGCTAGCTGGGTCGAGGGAGGCGGTGGGATGGCGGACGCGGGCGGAGGCGATGATGCCTTCGCTGACTAGGTTGTGTTTCATGGCGGAGACGCCGAGGCCGGGTTGGAGTTCGAAGCGGAGGAGGGGGAGGATGCGGGAGAACTCGTCCCAAGCGGCGGGGAGGTTGTTGGCTTGGAGGGCGTTCCAGATGGTGACGAGTTCGCGGGTTAGGTCGCTGCCGGGCATTTGGCCGCGGGCGCCGCGTTGATATTCTTCGATGAAGAATTGGCAGTTGAGGCCGCCGAAGAGGATGAGATTGTCAGCGGCGGCGGCGTGGAGGGCGGAGGTTTTAGGGGCGGTGGGGGGGGCTTCGACTTTGACGAGTTTGACGTTGGGAATTTCGCGGGCCATGCGAGCGAGGAGGGGGACGGGGAGGGGGACTTGGGTGAGGAGGGGGGCGTCTTGGATCATGATGGGAATGGAGATGGCGCGGGAGATTTCGCCGAAGTAGTGGAGGAGGCCATCGCCGTCGGTTTTGAGGTAATAGGGGGGAAGGACCATGAGGGCGTCGGCGCCGAGGTCTTCCATTTCTTTGGAGAGGGCGACGGCGGCATCGGTGCCGGTGTGACCGGAGGAGGCGATGAGGGGGAGGTCGGGGCCGGCTTCGCGGCGGATGAGCTTCATGAGCGCGACGCGTTCTTCGGTCGAGAGAGCGTAGCCTTCGCTAGCGTTGCCGAAGAGGCCGAGGCCGTGGGCACCTTGTTCTAGGAGGTAGTGGATGAGGCGGGTTTGGCTCGAGAAATCGACCCGACCCGCGTCGTCGAAGGTGGTACAGAGGATGGGGAAAACGCCGGAGAGTTGCTTCTGCATTCTGAAACTTTATATCACAGTTGGAGGATTGCTTGCTGGCCTTAGTGGCGATGGTCGATTTGGCCACCAGATTACGCCCTTAGATTTATGCCAAGCTACAAACATCGATTCCGCTCGTGTCCGCTGTTGATTGCGTTGGCCTTGCCGCCGGTGTATCTCTGGTTCCTTTGGCCCGCACTCGGAGGCGGCTGGGAATCCGTCTGGCAACTTGGACCGATGATGACCCTATTCACCTACGGAATACTCGTCTGCCTTTGCAACCATGTTCGTATCGAGGTTAATGCTCGTGGCGCCTGGATGCGGAAGGGGCCGCTTCCGGTCGGCCCGCAAGCGCCGCCCGTGCTGCGGGAAAGCATCGCGCAAGTTTACGTGCGCCAGAT
>JANODS010000702.1:0-4740 GCA_031412835.1 Acidobacteriota bacterium
CTAGCCAGGGGGCTAGTTCGGAGGAGCGGCAAGCGGTGCTTCTTTCGGCGTCAGGGGAGCGAGGACGGCATAGCCGGCGGCGTTTGTCCGTAAGGCCATTCCGGTGATCTGCTTCGAGCCCTCGACGACCGTCACGCGCAAGGTGCCGCTTTTGACCGTTTTGAAAGCGTCGTTGAGGACGATCACGCGAAGGTTGCCCGGCTTGAGAACGAGGGTACCGTTGCCGGCGTCTTTCCCGTCGCGGTCGAACATCCAGAGAGCTAGGCTGCTGTCCGTCTCGAGGGAGGAGTTCATTAGAACGAGACCCGTAGTATTGGCGGCGGAGTCGAGAAACGGCACGGAGAAGACAGGTTCGGAGTCGGGATGAAGTCCGGTGACGAAATCGCGGGAGGTGCCGTTGGCGGCAGTGTTGCGGACGATCGCATAGCCGGAGAAACGGTCGGTCCGCGGCTCCGAGGCGCAGTAGGCCCAGGCGGTAGTTAAGGCGGCGGCGGTGCTGACGGTGCTGAAGGATTCCGTCGCGAACCTGGAGATCTTCGAGGCGGTGAAGCCGGTGGGATCGTCGGTGCCAGAGAAGCTGAATTTGAAGGGCTTCTCTTCGCCGTTGGTGCCGACAAATTCACAGGTAACGTTGATCTCCCGATCTTCGAGATTGGTGAGATAGAACGTCGTCGTCCAGGTCGCGCTGGAGAGGAAGTACGGGAAGACGTGGTCTACCTCGGGAGCGACGAAGAGTTGGCGCCCGGCGCCGGGCTTCTGGGGTAACTCCCCAATTCGGAGGGAACGACCGCCGGGGCGGGCAGCCGTTTGAGCGTCAATAGCGGAGGCCATTAGAATGGCCACCAGACAGAAATTCGATAGGATCTGCATTTTTGTTCCTTCTGACAGAGTTATTGCCTGAACGTGCCGCCATCGTTGCCGATCAGCGTGCTGCCATCGTTACCGATGAGCGTGCTACCGTCATTTCCGATCAGCGTGCCGCCATCGTTGCCGATCAGCGTCGAGCCGTCGAGGCCGATCAGGGTTCCGCCGTCGAGACCGATTAGGGTGCTGCCATCGAGGCCGATCAGATGGGTTTCCAGATTACGAAGCACGGTATCGCTCCTGAGAGTCAAGTTATCGAACACTTTTTTCCGGGTGTCTATCGCCTGCCGAACTTTCTTGGCTTCCCTTCGGTCGAGTTCCGCCTGGGAGACGCAGACTAACTCGAGGTCACAGTAGTAAAAGGTTCGGAAGCCTGAAATGGCCATCAGCGCGACTGCTTGCGCTTGCGCCTGACCGTAGCGAATCATCCACTGCGTAATTGCATCGGTCGCTTCGCGGATGAGTCTCTCCTTCTCCTCCCGAACCCTTTGGCGCATTCTCTCTTCTTCTTCGGCCTTTCTGCGAGCTTCCTCTGCCTCGGCCCGCTCGGCATCGCGCATCATTTGCATGCCTTCCGGGGTGCTGAAGAGCCATCGGAAGAAATCGCCGATCGAGGCGGTGCCGTCGGTGGAGGCCGCCGCGGACAGACCCTTCGGATCGGAGTACAGAACCGGATTACCAAGCGCATACTGATACGGATTGGCGGCGCGAGGCGCCGGATCCAGTTGGGGATCCCGAGAGAGAAACCGGCCAGTGTTGGCGTCGTAGAGCCGGAACCGCATCAGGAAGAGTCCGGCCTGATCCTGCTGCGTAACGCCCCAGGCACCGAGGAATGTGAAGGGATTATCCGTCTCTCCCTGGCGGGCCACGGTCTCGCCGTACGGAGTGATTTCGTAACTATCCGTCACAGCCCCGTCGTCGGCGGTCAGGAGCGTCGTCGAGCCCATGCGGTCGAAGTGGTAGAAGCGTCGGGCGTTGGTGGCGGCATCGACACTATAGAGCAGTTGACCGTTCGGGAGATGAACGTAATAGCGCTGGTCCGCGTCGCCGACGCGTTCGACGGCGATGACGGGGCGGGCCATGGCGTAGTTGACTACGGTTGCGGTAGTGCTGCCGTCTTTGGTGCGAGACAGAAGCTCTCCGCGAGCGTCATAACTGAAGGATACAGCGCTATCACCAGAGGTAAAGCCAGTTGGGCGGGACGCCACGCTCCACGTATAGGAGCGGCGGGTATCGGTCTGAAGGCGGCCAGCCGCGTCGTAGGTGGCGCCGACTAGCTGTGCGGCGGCATCGTAGGCGAATTCCTGCGTAGCGGAGGGGAGACTAGCGACAGCGGGCAGATCGCGCTCCTCGGCGATGACGCGATTGGCCGCATCGTAGGTGAAGCTGAAGCGGCCCAAGGTGCTGTCCTTCTTTTCTTCGATCGAGGCGAGGCGAGCGTCGCCATCATAGGTGAACGAAGTGACCACGAGATTGGGCCGTTTGATCTCGGTGAGAGCACCGGAGGCATCATAACTAAACTCGGTGACGCCGCCGAGCCAGTCCGTGATCCGGGTGACCTGGGCGCGCGTGTTATAGGCGTAGCGAACAACTTTGTCCGGGGCAAGAGCCACGGAGGCGATGCGGCCGAGGGCGTCTCGCTCCGTGGCGATGCCGTTGGAGTTGGTGATCCGATCATTGGCATTGTAGGCGAGGGTCAGGCCGTTGGCTTCGACCACGCGGCCTTTGCCATCGCGTTTGTGGACAAATTCGACGCCGTCGGAATAGCGGGTGGAGACGAGGCGACCGACGGGATCGTAGGTGAGAGCGGCGGTGCCCAGATCTTCGGGCAACTTGATTTCGGAAACCCGACCGGCTTTGTCGTAGCCGTAGGAGAAGGCGCGCCCGAGGGGATCAACCTTGGTCGAGATGCGGCCACCGGAATCGAAGTTATTCTTCCAGGCCGCGCCGGCGGCGTCGGTGAGAGTGGCCAGGGTGCCGAATTCGTTATGGGTCATCGCGGTCTTCAATCCGCCGGGCGCTTCGATGGCGGCCAATTGACCACGGGCATTGTAGGAGTAACTGGTCGTTTGACCCAAGCCATCGGTCGAACGAAGGACTCGGCCAGCGCCATCGTAGGCGCGGGACCGATTGATGCCGAGTGGCGTGGTGGACTTGGTCGGACGGCCTTTCTTGTCCGTGTCGAACGTCCAGGAACGTCCGAGTGCATCCGCGGCGCTGACGGGCACACCCTCGCGGTCAAGGCCATACTGGAATCGGATGCCGAGGGAATCCTTGGCTCCGATAAGGCGATTCAAAGAGTCATACAGGTAATCGACTTCGCCACCAGCAGCGTCGGTAAGCTTGCTAATCAGGTTGTTGCGATTGTAGGCGATGGATACTTTGTTCCCCAGACGGTCGGTGGACTGGGAGGCGAGTCTGCTGCGGTTATAGCTCCAGGCTTGGTCGTTGCCGACCTCATCGGTCACCGTCGTGAGTTGTTGGTTCTGGTCGCGACCGTAGCGGGTCGTCTTGCCATTCTCGTCGGTCTGCTGGAGAAGACGGTCGCCGGCGTCGTAGGCCAGCAGGCGGGTCGCGCCGTCCGGCTGGGTAATCTTTGTCATTCGACCGAGATTGTCTCGTTCCACGCTGATCACTGGGCCGGAGAAGTCGGGCAAGGAGGCCAAGTCGCCGTTGGCTAAATACGTTCTTCGCGAAACGGCACCGCCGGGAGCGGTGAGGGTAAGGGGAAGGCCCTGAGCGTTGTAGGTGTATCTCCATGTCTTGCCGGTACGATCCGTGATGGCGACGGGGTTGCCGCGGGCATCGTACTCGTAGGCGACGGAGGTGCCATCCGGGCGATCAACTTTGGTGACGTTAAAGAACGTGAAGCCCGCCTGCACTTGGGCTGTGAACGTGAAGACGGTCCGATTCCCCAGGGCGTCGGTTACAGCTTGGACCTTACCCGTGGGCGCGTGATAGGTGGTGGTGGTCGTGTCGCCGAGGCGGTCTTTGATGCTGGTGCGCCGGTGGGCGGGGTCGTAGGTCATTTCGACGGCCCCGCCGGTAGAATCCGTAACCCGGACGAGGTCGCCGGCCGCGTCGTGAGTGTGGCGGGTCACTGCGTCTAAGGGATCCGTGATGGCGGTGACGCCGGAGGCTTGGTAGGCGACCTTGGTGGGTTGGCCTTCGGCGTCGGCCTGTTCGGTGACGCGGCCCGCCGCGTCGTAGGTGTTCGTGTAGGCCGGGGTACCCGCGGGGAGCAGGTGGCGGGTGAGACGTCCGGAGGCGGCATATTCGTAGCGGGTAGCGCGACCGTAGACGTCCGTTCCCGCGCTTAGGTTTTCGCCGCGATAGGCGAACTGGATGGTGCGGCCGGAGTGGTCCCGAACTTCGGTGAGGAAGCCGCCGGCGTAGGTAAACTTCAGGGAGCGGCCGAGGCCGTCGTTGACTTCCGCCGGGCCGCTGGCCGCGGGAGTCACCTGGAGGGCGTTGCCGTTACGGTCTTCGATGCGGGTAAGCTGGCCGCGTCGATTGAAGGTGATGATACGGGACATGGCGATGTCGGCAAGCTTGTAGTCGTTGGCGGATTCGAGGAGGCGGAATTCGGACTTCTGTTGGGGCTGCATCTGCCAGGCACCGGAGACGAGGCGGAAGGTGACCTTGGTGCCACCTTCGAGAGCGACGACCGCGGTGCCGGAAGTGTTGGTCAGCGAGAGGTCGAAGTTGTGGGACCAGTTGAGGCCGAGGCCGCTAGTGATCTCGTTGCTCAAGAGGGCGCTGCTGTAGTAGCGCTTGAATTGGAGCAGGATGACCCCGCCGAGCGAGAGATCGTCGAACTCGTCGGTGTGCTCTCCGGTGGCGGTAGAGAAGGGGTCGCCAGCGGAGCCGCTGGAC
>JANODS010000703.1:0-6122 GCA_031412835.1 Acidobacteriota bacterium
TGCTGGTGAGGTCGGCGGAGGTGCCGTAGCGCCAGCCATCGGAGAAGACCTTGATGACGTCGGGCTTATAGACGAGGGCGCGGCGAACGGCGGCGCGGCCTTCGCGGGCGGTCAGGACTTCCTGGGTGAAGATTTCGCCGCGTCCGATTTCGAGGCCGTGGCCACCGGGCGAGGTGATGCGGCTGGCGAGGTGAAGACGGGGCGCGGGCCAAGCGCCGGAGGCGGTGAGGCGGCGGACGGTGGCGAACGTTTCGCCGTAGGTGCCAAAGTCGGCGACGGAGGTGATGCCGCTGAGGAGATAGGCTTTGAGATTTTTACCCCAGTCCTGGCCGGAGCCGCCGACGGAGGCCGATTGGACGTGGGTGTGGAGATCGAAGAGGCCGGGGACGAGAGTTTTGCCGCGGGCGTCGAGGCTGGTGGAGTTCGGAGCGGGGAGGTTGAGACCGACGGCGACGATGCGACCGTTCGAGATGAGGACATCGGCGAGGCGGGGTGGAGCACCGGTGCCATCGATGAGGGTCGCGTTTTGAATCAGCAGGCTCTGCGCCAGCACAGGGCTGGCGCAGAGGAGGAGAGAACAGAGATTACGCTTCACTCACTACAGGATTACGCAGTTGGCCCAGGCCTTGCACTTCGATGATGCAATCGTCGCCGGCTTTGAGGAGGCGCTGGGGCTTGCGGGCAAAGCCGACGCCGGCAGGGGTGCCGGTGGTGATGATGTCGCCGGACTTGAGCGTCATGACTTGCGAGATGTAGCTTAGGAGTTTGGGCAGCTTGAAGATGAGTTCGCTGGTATTCGAATCCTGGAGCACTTCGCCGCTGATGGTGGCCTTAATGGGCAGCGCGTGGGGATCGGCGATTTCGTCTTTGGTGACGATGTAGGGTCCGATGGGGCAGAAGGTATCGATGCTTTTGCCCATGAGCCACTGGGAGGTAGCGAGTTGGAGATCGCGGGCGGAGACGTCGTGGAGGTTCATGTAGCCGAAGACGTGATCGGCCCAATCGGCTTCCGCGATGTTCTTGCCGGGCTTGCCGATGACGACGGCGAACTCGGCTTCGTAGTCCGGAGTTTGGGCAACTTTCGGGAGGACGATGTCGTCGCCGGGGCCGATGATGCAGTTGTTGAATTTCGAGAAGATGGTGGGGACGGTGGGGATGGCCATGTTCGATTCGATGGCGTGGTCCCGGTAGTTGAGGCCGACGCAGAGGATCTTCTCGGGGCGGGTGAGCGGGGCGAGAATCTTGACGGCGGATTCGGCGATATGGTCGGTGGCGGTGGCGGCGTAGGCGGCAGCCGTAGCTGGCCCGGCGGGATCCGCGATGAGGGCATGGAGATCGGCGTAGCCGGCACCGGAGAGGGCGGTGATGGTGGACCCATCAGAGACACCCGGCTCAGGTTGACCACCGGGACGCGCAAACATCAGAAGTTTCATAGGTACCCGAAATTGTATCAATGCGCGGTGGTTCCGGCGCAGTAAGATGGAGTTTTGGGGACCTGGAGCAAAAACCTGCCGGAGTACGTGGCGATCGTGGCCGTGGTGCTGTGCCATTGGCAGGCTTGGAAATGGCTGGGCGGTAAGTCGGGCTGGTTGCTGGCGGTGAGCGGGCTTTTCGGATCGCTGGGCATGGTGTTCGAGATGCAGTGGGCGTGGCGATTTGTGCCGGGTGGGCCGTGGTTCTTTTGGGTACGCGGGGCGGCGATTGCGTGGGCGATTTGCACTTGCGGGATGTTGGTGGCGCTGGCGGTGGTGAGGTGGGTGAAGCCACGGCACGACCCGGGTCGGCGGAGGGTGCTGCGGGCGGCGCAGACGGCGGTGGTAGCGATGCCGGCGGCAATTACGGGGTTTGGGATTATCGTGGGGCGGCGGGATCTGCGGGCGGTGGAAGTGAATCTGCCGGTGCGCGGGCTGGCGAAGGATTTGGACGGACTGCGGATTGCGCAGTTGAGCGATGTGCACTATGGGCCGTTTCTGGCGCGGCATGAACTGGCGGCGGCGGTGGGGATGGCGAACGAGTTTCGTCCGCACTTGACAATGGTGACGGGGGACTTGATCACGCGGGACGGCGATCCGCTGGATGAGTGTTTGGACGAATTGGGGCGGCTGCGAGCGGAGAGCGGGGTGTGGGGCTGCATGGGGAACCATGAGATTTATGCCGAGTGCGAGGAGTATGTGGCGCGGGACGGGGCGCGGCGGGGGCTTCACTTCTTGCGGGGCGAACAGCGGGAGTTGCGGTTTGGGGACGCGCGGTTGAACTTGGCCGGGGTGGACTACCAGAAGATGCACGGGACGTACTTGGTGGGAGCGGCGGGGTTGCGGCGGGAGGGGGCTTTGAACCTGTTGCTATCGCACAATCCGGACGCGTTTCGGGTGGCGGCGGCGCAGGGTTGGGAAGTGATGTTGGCGGGGCATACGCATGGCGGGCAGGTGACGGTGGAGTATCTGCATCAGCATGTGAACTTTGCCCGCTTTTTTACGCCTTACGTTTATGGGCATTATAAAGAGGGCGATTCGAGCTTGTATGTGACGCGAGGGATAGGCACGGTTGGCGTGCCGGCGCGCATTGGAGCACCGCCCGAAGTGACGTTAATCAGACTGTGCGCGACCTCATAATCAGTGACATTCATGCAAATTGGGAAGGCTTGGCGGCCGTTTTGGCGGGGACGTCAGGCCAGTATGACCGGGTGATCTGCTGTGGCGATCTAGTAGGTTACGGGGCGGATCCGAACGCGGTGGTGGAGTGGGTGCGCGATCATGCGGCGGTAGTGATTCGGGGCAACCACGACAAGGTGGCGGCGGGGTTGGACTCGATGGAGGACTTCAATCCGTTGGCGAAGCGGGCGGCGATTTGGACCATCAACGCGTTGACGGACAAGAACATGGAGTGGGTGAAGGCGTTGCCGCGAGGGCCGGTGAGGGTGGACGGGTACTCGGTGGTGCACGGGTCGCCGCGGGATGAGGACGAGTACGTGATTGAGGGGCCGGAGGTGCGGTTGGCGATGGAAGCGGCGACGGTGGACTTGACCTTCTTCGGCCATACGCATTTACAGGGGGGCTTTCAATTGCACCAGCGGAAGACGGTGGTGATTGGGCCGCCGTTTCCGGACGAGAATGAGTATGCGTTTGAGATAGCGGCGGGGTATCGGTATTTGGTGAATCCGGGATCGGCGGGCCAACCGCGGGATGGGGATTGGCGGGTGGGGTGCGCGATTTACGATAGCGAAGTGGGGGCGGTGCAACTGCTGCGGTTTCCGTACGAGTTGGAGACGGCGCAGCGGAAGATTCGGGAGGCGGGGCTGCCTCCCTTGTTGGCGGATCGTTTGGCGCGAGGGTATTAGAACCGGTTCAGGAAGAAGGTCTCTTCGGTCGGGCGGCGAAGGCGGGGTCCGGCTTCGCGGGTCTGCATGGCGTCGGGGAGTTGAGCGCGGTCACCATACTGACCGAGGGCGAGGCCGGCGACGGGGGTGAAGTCGGCGGGGATGGCGTAGAGTTCGCGGACGCGATCTGGCAGGATGCCGCCCATTTGGTGGGCGAAGATGCCGTGGTGCATGGCTTCGACGATGAGCGACATAGTGGCTTGGCCGACGTCGTGCCAGGCGAAGGCGTTAGGCTTGCCGTTGGCGGTGAAGTTGTTATGGGCGACGGAGATGGCGAGGAAGGGCGCAGCGGCGGCCCAGGCTTGGTTGCCGGGGACGAGGCAGCTGAGGAGTTGGGCGTGCGCGGCGGCGTCGTCAATGGTCGCGTAGATGTAGCGCCAGGGCTGTTCATTGAAGCTGGATGGCGCCCAGCGGGCGGCCTCCATAATGCTGGCAAGGACATCGGGGGCGATGGGTTGGGAGGAGAAAGCTAGTGGGCTCCAGCGGTCAGCTAGCAGCGGATGTATGTTTGGCTTGGTCATTTTGGTGATGGAAATGGGCAAAGATCTTCTTGGCGGCGGCGGGGCCGACCTCGTTGGAGAGGGCGGATTCGGTCGCGAGTTGGACGGCTTCGAGGCTGCCGAGGGTTTGGAGTAGTTTGGCGACGGTGCGTTCGCCGACGCCGGGGACATCGAGGAGTTCCGAGCGCATGCGGGTGATGTTGCGACGGGTGCGGTGGAAGGTGACGGCGAAGCGGTGGGCTTCGTCGCGGATGGTTTGGATGACGTGGAGGACGGGGTTGTGGCGGTCCAGTTTGACGGGTTCGTCTTCCTGGCCGTAGACGTAGATGATCTCTTCGCGTTTGGCGATGGAGGCGATGGTTTGGTCGGTGATGCCGAGGGCTTCGAGGGCTTCGGCGGCGGCGTGGAGTTGGCCGAGGCCGCCATCGATGAGGACAACGCTGGGGAAGGGGGTGCCTTCTACTTTAAGGCGGGAGTAGCGGCGGGAAACGACTTCGCGCATGGAGGCGAAATCGTCGTTGCCGACGACGGTTTTGATGAGGAACTTGCGGTAGTCGGCCTTCTTCATTTTGCCGTCTTCCCAGACGACCATGGAGGCGACTTTGTCGGTGCCGGAGATGTGGGAGATGTCGAAGCACTCGATGCGCTTCGGCGGGGCGGGGAGATTGAGGGCGTCTTCGAGGGCGACGGCGACGGAATCGACGGTGGGTTTGAGGATGCGGAAGCGGGCTTCGAAGCAGTGTTTGGCGTTGGTTTCGGCGAGGTCTAGGAGGGCTTTGCGTTCACCGCGCTGGGGGGTGCGGATTTCGACGCGGCGGCCGCGTTTTTCGGTTAAGAGCTCGGCGAGGGCTTCGCGATCTTCGAAGTCGTCGGGGACGTGGACGACGGCGGGGACGTAGGCCTGGGCGAGGTAGATCTGTTTGATGAGGGCGGCCATGAAGTCGGGACCTTCGAAATCGAAGCGGTCTTCCCAGTAGAACTCGCGGCGGTCAACGATGCGGCCGTTGCGGACGTGGAAGAGGTTGACGGCGATGAGGGGGGGCTCGGCGTAGTAGGCGAAGATGTCGATATCGTCGCCGGAGGCGGTGGCCATCTTCTGGGTATGGGACATCTCGTCGATGGTGATGAGGGTATCGCGGAGGCGGGCGGCGCGTTCGAAGTTGAGTTCGGCGGCGGCTTCGGCGATTTGCTCGCGGATGTGGGATTCGAGGTCTTTGAGGCGGCCTTCGAGGAAGAGGCGGGTTTGGCGGACGGCTTCCGCGTATTCGGGGGCGCTGACGAGGCCTTCGACGCAGGGGCCGAGGCAGCGGCGGATGTGAAATTGGAGGCAGGGATGGGTGTGTTTGCGGTTGAAGTCGATTTTGCAGGAGGGGATTTTGAACTGGCGATGGATGAAGTCCGTGAGGCGGTAGGCGAGGTTGCCGGGGAAGTAGGGTCCGTAGTAGGAGGCACCGTCTTTGCGGAGTCGGCGGGTGACGAAGACGCGGGGGACGCGTTCGTTGGTGAGCTTGATGTAGGGGTAGGTTTTGTCGTCTTTGAGGAGGACGTTGAAACGGGGTTGGTGCTGTTTGATGAAGTTGTTTTCGAGGGCGAGGGCTTCCTTTTCGTTTTCGACGACGATGTAGTCGAGGTCGGCGGCTTCAGAGATGAGGGTGCCGGTTTTGGCTTCGGCGAGGCGGTCGTCGGAGAAGTAATTGCGGACGCGGGCGCGGAGGTTTTTGGCTTTGCCGACGTAGATGATCTCGCCGAAGGCGTTCTTGTAGAGATAGACGCCCGGGAGCAGGGGGAGCTGGGAGACTTTCTCGCGGAGATTCATAGAGTACCGGGCGCTATACTTGTGATTGTGGCACGGGTAGTTTGGCTGACCTTATTTTTGTCGGTGATTTTGGGGGCGCAGGCTGTTCCGCCAGCACAGCAGCAGCAGGAGCCGCCCGAGGAAGACGTGACTTTGTCACCGAACCGGGAGTACGCTTTCAATCCGATTCAGGCGGAGAAAGAGCTGAAGATCGGGCTGTTCTACGCGAAGAAGAGCAGTTGGAAGGCGGCGACGATGCGATTTCGGGAGGCGACGCGGTGGAACCCGGGTCTGCCGGAGGCGTGGTTGCGACTGGGCGAGTGCCTCGAGCGCGGCAAGGACAAGAAGGGTGCGCGCGAGGCATACGCCAAGTATTTAGAGCTTGAACCGGAGGCGAAGAACGCCGCCGAGATCAAGAAGAAGATGGGTTCGTAGTCCCCAACGCGGCGAT
>JANODS010000704.1:0-1328 GCA_031412835.1 Acidobacteriota bacterium
TTCCCTCGTACATCCCCGCCCGCGGCTTGGTGCCCTCTAAACGCACCGTAATCGTCGCCTCCTGATTCGCCCCCAACGTCACCGAACTCGGGTTCACCGTCACCCGCGCATTCGCATCCGTGTCCCGCTGCACCACGCTCAGCCGCACATTCGCCGAAGCCGAACCCGCGTTGCGCAACCGCAGCGTCCGCGTCACCGGCAGCGTCGTCGCCGTCACCAACTCACCAAATGAGATCGTCGCCGGCGACGCCAGCACCGTCGCCTTTAGCGCATTCCCCGCGTCCAACTTCCCGGCCCCCATCGCCACCGCCCGCGCGTCAATCGCCCGATCTTGATAATCGAAATCCGTGATCCGCGGATCCGCCGTATTCACCACCGCAGACTTCAGCCACGCCGGAGCCAACCCTGGGTTCCGCTGCTTGACCATCGCCACCGCCCCGGCCACGATCGGCGACGAAAAGCTCGTCCCCTGCACACTCCGGTATCGCGAGGCATCAAACATATCGCCATTTGGGTCGTAGCTCTGTGTCGCCACATACACTTCCGTCCCCACCGCCACCAACTCCGGTTTGATCAACGCGTCGCCAATCGAAGGCCCCTGCGAACTGAAAATCGCCATATCATCCGCCGTCGAACTCACCACGCGTAGCGCCGCGTCGAAACTCACCCGCGCCCCCGGCGTCGCCGCCAAATACGCCTTCAGCGCCAGCCCGTCCCGATTTCCGATCAGCACCAGCGGGATCGTCGCTCCCTCAAGTCCGCTCGTAGCCCCAAACACTCCGTTGCCAATCGCTTGATAGACCACAACGCCCACCGCGCCCGCCCGCTGCGCGTTCGTTAGCTTGGCGAGGAACGTACAATCGCCGCGCAAAACTAGCGCTACCGCACCCGCCAGGGACCCGGTCCCCAGGCTCTCGCAGGCCTTCCCATTCCCATCCACATTCGCCACATCAACCATCGGCGCAGGGCTCACCGTCAACACCTTTAGACGCGTTCCAAAACGGGCGTTGATCTGTTGCAGGTTCGCCGGCCCACCCTCCACCCGAACCGTCTCCACCAGCAGCCGGCTATTCGTCGTCGCTCCCACCGTAATCGCCGACGGCGCCGACCCGGGAGTGGAAACGGAATTCAGCGTCGGAATCTTTCCCCCTATAGCCCCATCGTTCCCCGCGCTCGCCACCACCACCATCCCCGCGCGCACCGCGTTCTCCACCGCTTCCACCTGAATATCGCAGGCGGCCTGCCCCGTCTTCCCGCAAATCGTCCCCTTATCATTCGGTGCCCAGACCGCTGCCCGCCCCAGCGACATGCTCACAATGTCCATGCCG
>JANODS010000705.1:0-1101 GCA_031412835.1 Acidobacteriota bacterium
GACGCCCGGTTCCTACGAGGTAGGAATCAAGGTGGAAGGCGGGATGGCGAAGTTCTACGACTTGATTCCGCCGCCTGTGGCGCGGACGAAGAGCGTAGGCGGGGGGGCGACGCAGATCTATGAGTTCGAGCTGCGGAGTAACTGGATTGGCGCGCGGGTTTGGTTGGGCGTGGGTAAGCCGGCGAAGGGGACTCCGTTTCGGCTGAAGGTGAAGGCGATGCAGCCTAGCGGAGAGCTTTCGGCAGCTTTTGCGATGCAGCATGAAGGAAATAGCGCTGAGAAGCCGTACATCGAGAAGTATGTGCCGAAGGGGCGGTATGAGCTGTCGGTGGTGGGCGTTTCCGATGCGAAGTGGGGGGCGGCGAGGATCGTGGTGGGGGAGGCTGTGGAACTGAGCGCGAAGGTGTCTGGAGTTGATGCTGGGACGGCGGGGACGTTGACCGTGTACGATGTGCGGGATTTGACTAAGGCGATTGAGACGGTGAATGCGACGGTGGCGGCGGGGGATGGGGGCAAAGAGTTGAAGGGATCGTGGACTCCGGCGAAGGGTAAGCTGACGGATTTGCACGGGTCGGAGGTGGTGTTTGAGGCCAAGGCGGGGACGGCGAAGGGGATCAGCGGGCCGGTGCCGGTGGTGGTGAAGGAGAAGTTTGAAGTGGTGGACCCGGCGGCGAAGAAGTTAGACGGGCACTTATCGCTTTATTACTCGGGCGGGGCGAAAGTGGAGGCGGATGCGGCGGGCGGGGAGGCGGAGGTGTTTGCGCCGTGGGGGCAGAAGTTGGCGCGGATTGAGTATGGCGTGAAGCCGTGCGCGGTGAAATTTGAAGAGGAGGGTGCGGCGGCGCGCGGGTTTCTGCTCTCCGCTTAGTTAAGATATGCCGGAAATTGAAGGTGACCACAATACAACGCTCGAAGTTACAGTAGTTCCGACGCTGGCGGCTTACTGGAGCCGGGCGCGATGTTGGCATGGGGAGAAGGTAAAGATCGTAGTACGGTCGGCGTTTGTTCCGGACGGGACGGCGGTGGAGTTGAAGGTTCTGGCCAAGGATGGCCTGGCGGAAGTGGCGGTGATTGCGGGGCAGAAGATCGCGGGTTCAAAGA
>JANODS010000706.1:0-1799 GCA_031412835.1 Acidobacteriota bacterium
TAGAGCCCGACTCCGACCAGAAGAACAAAGGTTAATCGCACCACTCCATTCTACGCTCCACCACCGCCTCCTGCCGCCGCACCCGCTCCAACACGCCCCTCCAAGCCCTCAACCTCCTCAACGACCCCGTCTTCCTCGAAGCCGCCGAGCGCCTCGGCCAACGCGCCAAAACCATCGACGAGGCCTTCGAACTCGCCCTCCAGCGCCTCCCCACCGCCGCCGAACGAACACGCCTGCAGCGCTTCGTCGCGGAAAACAATACCACGTTGATGGCCAGCATCCTGCTTAACCTCGACGAATTCATCACCCGGGAATAAATCAACATGACCCACCGGCGAAAATTCCTCCAATCCCTCGGCTCCGGCTTCGGCCTCGTCGCCCTCCAACACCTGCTCAACCAGGATGGCTACGGTGCCACCATCGACCCCATGGCCCCCCGCCCGCCCCAGTTCCCCGCCAAAGCCAAGCGAGTCATCTTCCTGTTCCAAGAAGGTGCCCCCAGCCAAATGGACCTGTTCGACCCCAAACCCGAACTCCAAAAGTGGCACGGCAAAAGCCTCCCTCCATCTCTTACCAAGGACCTCAAACTCGCCTTCATCAAGCCCACCGCCACCATCCTCGGCAGCCCCCGGATTTTCCAGAAGTACGGCCCCCAGGGGATGGATATCTCCGATCTCCTGCCCCACACCGCCTCCATCGCCGGCGACCTCTGCTTCGTCCGTTCGATGCACTCCGACCAGTTCAACCACCATCCCGGTCAGCTCAAACTCTTCACCGGCCACAACCAAGTCGGCCGCCCCGCCATGGGCTCCTGGGTCACCTACGGCCTCGGCTCGGTGTCGCAAAACCTCCCCGGCTTCGTCGTCCTCAGCTCCGGCTCCGGCGCCAGCGGCGGCTCGGATAACTTTTCCTCCGGCTTCCTCCCCACCACCTTCACCGGCACTCCCTTCCGAAGCTCGGGCGACCCCATTCTCTATCTCAAGAATCCCGCCGGCGTCGATGCCACTCAGCAGCGAGCTCGCCTCGACGCCCTCCGCGATCTCAACGAAATGCGCCAAGCAGCCACCGGCGATGAAGAGATCGCCTCCCGGATTCACTCTTACGAACTCGCCTTCCGCATGCAGAGTTCCTCGCCTGAATTACTCGACTTCTCGAACGAAACCCAGGCCACCAAGGACAGCTACGGCATCGGCCAGGAGGCCACCAACGTCTACGGCACCAACTGCCTCCTCGCCCGCCGCATGATCGAACGCGGCGTCCGCTTCGTCATGCTTTCGCACGGTTCCTGGGATCATCACTCGGCGATCAACACCGGCCTGCCCAAACTGTGCAAGACCACCGACCAGCCCGTCGCCGCCCTCGTGAAGGATCTCAAGCAGCGCGGCATGCTCGACGATACCCTCGTAGTCTGGGGCAGCGAATTCGGCCGCACGCCGATGTCCGAATTCCGCCGCCCCGAAGACGCCGCCAACGCCGGCCGCGACCACAACCCCAACGGCTACACCATGTGGATGACTGGCGGAGGCATCAAAACCGGCCAAGTTATCGGAAAAACCGACGACTTCGGCCTTAACATTCTCGAAGACCTTGTCGACGTCAACGACCTCCAAGCGACGATGCTCCACCTCCTTGGCTTCGACCATACCCGCCTCACCTATCGCTTCATGGGCCGCGAGTTCCGCCTCACCGACGTCCATGGCCACCTCGTCCAGAAGATGCTCGCCTAGCCGCACGATTTACGACCTCGCCCGTTACATCCCCGAACCCCACACCCACCTAACCGGCGCGAACCGACGCCC
>JANODS010000707.1:0-6046 GCA_031412835.1 Acidobacteriota bacterium
CTTCTAAGAATAGACGAAGGATTGGGCATAAGATTTCATCGATCTCGATCTAAAACAGCATAGACTATAAAGTCTAGCGGGATACGGGCGATACTGGAAGTTAAGTGCATGGGAGAACCCTCTACTTCGCCTCAACGATCCGTCCGGGTTATTGGTCCGGCAGCTTTTTCCCCACTGGGCATTCTGCGGCACCTATGGGATAGCCCCCGCTACCTTGATTTGCTGCTGACTTTGTCACTGCACCGGGTCAAGGTCCGCTATAAGCAGTCCGTGCTCGGGCTTTCCTGGGCGCTGATGCAGCCGCTGGCGCTGATGTTGATCTATACGGTCATTTTCTCCGTGGTGACCAAAATGCCCGGAGCCGGGGAGGCCTATCCGGTCTTTGTTTTCGCCGCGCTGCTGCCGTGGCTGTTCTTCAGCACCGCCTTGATGAGCGCTTCCAACAGTCTTGTATCGCACCAGTATCTGATCACAAAGGTGTATTTCCCCCGTGAAATCCTACCCATCACCTACTTAATTGCGGCCTTTTTCGATTTCCTGGTCGCTTCGTTGCTACTGGGCGTCATGATGGCTTGGTATCGCATCTGGCCAAACGAGCAGGCGTTCTGGGTGGTGCTGGTGATGGGCGTGGCGGTGCTGTTCACGCTAGGGCTATCCCTACTGTTGGCGGCGTTGCAGGTTTCCTTCCGGGACATTGGCCTAGCGCTACCGCTGGTGCTGCAGATCTGGATGTTTGCCTGCCCGGTGGTCTATCCGTTGAGCGCGGTGCCTGCACAGTACCGGAGCCTGTATCTATTGAATCCGATGGTTGGGGTGATCGAGAATTTCCGACGAACGGTGCTGCAGGGTTTACCGCCCGATTGGGCGTCGTTAAGCGTGGCCTGCTGGGTGACGGTGCTGCTGTTCCCGCTCGCCTACGGGTATTTCAAATACAGGGAAGCAACCATGGCGGATGTGATCTAACCCATGCCGACGCCTATCGCGCTTTCGTTGCAGGGAGTTGGCAAATGCTACCGCGTGCCCGGGGCAAGCGGAGGACCGCCGACCGAGTTCTGGGCGACACGGGATGTTACTTTTGACGTTCCTAGCGGGTCAGCCGTCGGCATTATTGGGCATAACG
Organism: Acidobacteriota bacterium; assembly: GCA_031412835.1. GTDB lineage: Bacteria > Acidobacteriota > Terriglobia > Bryobacterales > Bryobacteraceae. The sequence goes on from JANODS010000707.1 coordinate 1,121, forward strand.
GAGCGGGTAAGAGCACCCTCTTAAAGCTGTTGACCGGCATTACGGCACCGACGACCGGCGAAATCCGGTTGAGCGGGCGGATGGCGGGGTTACTGGAGGTTGGCTCTGGATTTCACCCCGAGCTCACCGGGCGGGAGAATATCTTCCTGAGCGGGACCATTCTCGGCATGAACCGGAAAGAGATCCATCGCAAGCTGGAGAGTATCATCGATTTTGCCGAGGTCCGGCCGTTTATCGACCTGCCCGTGAAGCGCTTCTCCTCCGGCATGTACGTACGGTTGGGTTTTTCGATTGCGGCTCATATTGAGCCGGAGGTGCTGCTTCTCGATGAAGTGCTGGCGGTGGGGGATGCGGCTTTCCAGGAAAAATGTCTGACCCGGGTGCTGGAGCTAAAGCGCAGCGGCGTTACTATTCTCTTTATTTCCCATGACTTGCGGGCTGTGGAACGGATTTGTGACCGCGTGCTGGTCATGCAGCGGGGCAAGGTGGTGCACGACGGACCGGCGGTGGAATCGATTTCGGCCTATCAGGCGCTGCGCGGTGCGGCTGCTGGTGAGCGGCGGGTGAAGTATGAAAAGCAGCAGTTAACCGTCGACGCGGTCCGGTTCCTGGACGCCGAGGGCCGAGAGCCGGATTTCGGTGTCACAGGCTCTCCGCTGCGCGTGCGGCTGGAGTATACGGCCCAGGAACAGTTGGACGCCGTACGGTTCGAACTGCTGTTTATCGGCTCCGATACGCACTGGAAAACGACGGTCCATAACGGCGATAACCGGATTACGGTGCGTCCGGGCCAGGGTGCCATTGAGTTCTTTTGCAACCCGCTGGCACTGTGCCCGGACGTCTACCAGATCGACGCCACCGTAGACCGGTTTGGTGCCGAGGACCCATTGGACTGGCTGGTCGGTTGTCAGACGCTGCCCGTACAATCGCCCTATACGGTAAAGGGCTGTTTCCAGCAGCCGTTTACCTGGAGCGTGCCCCCGGATGCCCCCTAACCCCGCCGTCAGTGTGATCATCCCGGCCTATCGCATTACGGCCTTTGTGGCGGAGGCGGTGGAATCGGTCTTACAACAAACGCGGCAGGATCACGAGATTCTGGTGATCAATGATGGCTGTCCGGATACCGAAAATCTGGAAAGCGCGCTGGCCCCGTACCGCGAACGCATCCGCTACATTGTGCAGAGCAACGGGGGGCCCGGGGCGGCCCGCAACCGCGGTTTGGCCGAGGCGGCCGGGCGCTACATTGCGTTGCTGGATGGCGATGACCGCTGGCTACCCACCTACATGGAAGAGCAGTTGGGCGGAATGGAGCGCGATGAGACGATTGATCTGCTGTATCCCAACAGCGAAGTATTTGGCGGCGGCCCACGGGACGGAACGCTATTGCGCGGCCCGGAAGAGTGGCAGGGGGTAGCCACGATCGAAACGCTCGTCAAAGGAACGAGCGTCGTCAACAACGTGGCCATGTTCAAGAAAGAGATTGCCCGGCGCGCTGGCGGCTGGGATCCGGAGATGCGGCACGCCGAGGACTTTGACCTTTGGCTGCGCATCGCTACTTGTGGCGGTAAACTTTTTTACAATCCGAAGATCTTGGCGGGATACCGTATCCGTCCGGGGTCGCAGACGGAGAACGTAACGTCGATGTACGGTGGCCAGATCCGGGCCTGTCAAAAGGCTCTACGGGATGGGCAACCAACGGAACGGCAGCGTGAACTGCTCGAGTGGCGCATCGCCTGGGCGACGGCACAGCAACATCTGACAGCCGGCAAGAAGGCGCTCGCCGACGGCGACACAGCGGCCGCGCGCACGCACTTTCAACAAGCGTTCCCGCATGCCGGCAGCGGCAAGCTACGGGCGATTTTGGCTGGACTTTCTCTCTTCCCCGCCGGGACGGCCGCGCTCGTCCGGTACTTGAACAAGAAAAAGGAACCCCTATGTGCGGACTAGCTGGCTTAGTGGGCCATGTTGATCCGGCGCGGGCCGCGGAGCATGTAACCGCGATGCTCGCCTGCCTGGAGCGGCGCGGACCGGACGCCGAAGGGCTGCACACTTGGCCAGAGGCGGTGTTCGGGCATCGGCGCTTATCTATCTATGATTTGAGCGAGGCCGGTCGTCAGCCAATGCTGAGCGATGACGGTGAGATTGGCGTTGTTTTCAACGGTGCCGTCTACAACTTCCGCGCTTTGCGCGTGGAGTTGGAAGCCGCCGGTTGCCGGTTCCGAACCGGAACCGATACCGAAGTCCTTTTGCATGGCTACCGCATTTGGGGTATGCCAGCCATGCTGCAACGGCTGCGCGGAATGTTCGCCATTGGCCTGTGGGACGCGCGGCTGCGCAAGCTTTGGCTATGGCGAGACAGGATGGGGGTGAAGCCGCTGCTCTATGCCGAAAGAGACGGGATGCTGGCGTTTGCCTCGACGGCACGGGCGTTGCACCGGGCTGGGTTTTCGAGCGGCATCGATCCCGATGGCGTGATGGAGTATTTGGAGTACGGCTGGGTGAGCGACGCGCGGAGCATCTATGCGGGCGTGCGCAAGCTGCCGGCCGGGGAACTACTCGAGTGGCAAGGCGGACGGATCGACGGTCCGAAGCCGTACTGGACCTTGCCGCGGCCAGCCGAGAACGGCCCGTCGTTTGCCGACGCCGTGGCCGAGACAGAGACGTTATTCCTAGACGCGGTGCGTCTGCGTCTAGACGCCGATGTTCCGGTGGGTGCCCTACTGAGCGGTGGTATCGACTCGGGCTTGGTCTGCTGGGCGATTGCAAAGCTGGGGGCCAATATTCGCGCTTTTACGGTACAAACCGAGGGCGTATCCGATGAGACTCCGGACGCTGTGCGGACAGCGCGGGAGCTGGGAATCGCGCATGAAGTGATTCCGGTGCGAGCCAGCGCCGCCCCCCCCCTTGATGACTTGGTGGATGCCTATGGGGAGCCGTTTTCGACGGCCTCGGCGCTGGGGATGCTGCAGGTGAGCCAAGCGGTGAAGCGGTCGGCCACGGTGTTGCTCACCGGGGATGGCGGTGACGATGTGTTCCTGGGATACCCCGAACACCGGAATTTTTACCGGGCCCAGAAGCTGGCCCAAACTTGGCCAGCGGCGCTCGTGAAGCTGGGCGAGGCGGCGGCGGGACTTTTGCCCGCGCAGGGAGCGGCGAAGCGGGCCCGCAACATGCTCGCTTATGCAGCCGACGGGCTACCGGCCATTCCGCGCGCTCATAACGGCGTCCAGCACTATATGGACCGCCAAGCGCTGGGCGAGCGGCTGCGCGGCCGCGTGATGGCGAACCATCATTTACCAGCGCGGGACGGGGGCGGCGCGACGCTGCTGGCTGACTTCCTGGACTATGATCGGCGCACGCGTTTCACCGGGGAGTACATGACCAAAGTGGACGGCGGGACGATGTACTACGGCATTGAGGCGCGGAGCCCGTTTCTGGATCATCAGATTTGGGACTTTGCGGCGCGGCTACCGCTGGAACTGCGGCTGCGGAACGGGGAATTGAAGGCCATTTTGCGGGAGCTAGCCCGGCAAAAGCTGGGCGAACGCGTGGCGACGGGTGCCAAGCGGGGGTTTACGATTCCGGTGGAAACATGGTTATTGAAAGACTGGCGGCCGCGGGTGGAAGCGCTGCTGGATAGCTCGATTCTGCTGCGGGACGGATGGCTGGAGGCCGGAGCGCTGCGCCAGTGGTGGCGCGAGTCGGTAGATAGCGGAACGGCGCCGGTGCATTTCTGGCGGCTGCTGGTTCTGGAAACCTGGTTGGAGCGAGAAGCAAATACGGCCGTGTGCCGATAGATAAAGAAGCGAATGAAACAAGTCTTACGCAAAGGGATAGCCGATATTATCGTGGGGGAGGTTCCGGATCCGGTGACCACGCCACACCATGTTTTGGTGTGCCCCATCTTCTCACTGATTAGCGCCGGCACCGAAACGGCCAGTATTCACCAGGAAGGGGTGTTGAAAGAAGTAGCCGACAACCCGTCACACATCCGCAAAGTGCTGGAGGTGGCCCGAATGATGGGTCCGCTGGCGACGGCGCGCGAGGTGCGCGCGAAGTTTGGCGACTACGCGGCGTTGGGCTATTCGGGCGCTGGGATCGTGGTGGAAAAGCACCCTACGGTGCGGGATATTGAAATTGGCGAGCGCGTTGCGTACGGGGGCGAAGGGACCGGACACGCCGAAACGATTATCACCGGACGCAACCTGGTCGCGCGGATTCCGGAGGGCGTGGCGTTTGAACATGCCTGTTTCGCCACGCTGGGCAGCATTGCGATGAACGCTGTGCGGATTGCACAGATCGGGCTGGGCGAGACCGTGGCGGTGATCGGGCTGGGCTTGGTGGGACAATTGGCGGCGCAGTTGGCGCGGCTCCAGGGCGGGCGGGTGGTTGGCATTGACTTGAAGGCTGATCGGGCGGAACTGGCGCGCAAGCTCGGGGCACCGCATACGGTAACCACCGAGGCACGCGAGGCGGTGGGCGGGCTGACGGCCGGCATTGGGGCGGATGTCGTATTTGTGGCCGCGGCGTCGAAAAGTGACGCGCCGTGCCGGTTGGCTGTGGAGCTCTGCCGGGACCGGGGCCGGATTGTCGTTATTGGCGCCGTGGACATGCACTTCCCGTGGAACGACATGTATCTGAAAGAGATACAGCTTTACATGTCGCGCGCCTACGGACCGGGCAGCTATGACGCGGCCTATGAGCGGCGCGGCCAGGACTATCCGCTGCCCTATGTGCGATGGACGGAAAACCGGAATATGGAGGAGTTTCTGCGGTTGGTGGGGCGCGGTGATATTCAGTTGCAGCCGCTCATCAGCCACGAATATACGCTCGACCAGGCCCCCGCGGCGTACCAGACCATCATGGACCCGGCGCAGAACAGCTTGGCCGTGCTGCTGCGCTACGCGGCGGCGGAGAACCCCGACG
>JANODS010000708.1:0-7599 GCA_031412835.1 Acidobacteriota bacterium
GCGTTGAGCTATTTGCATTTGGGTCGGCGGGAGCGGTTGACGGAGGTGCACGGGCAGGTGATCAGCGAAATCGTCTAACTGGAGGAGATGGGGCCTTCGCGTTGCGAAGCGGTGAGCGTCGTGATCATTTGTTCCTTGCGGAGTTCGGCGGCCTCGATGGCGGAGTCGGTGGCGACCCAGTAGACGGTGGCGGCGATGACGAGGTCGACGGCGAGGACGGCGAAGAAGGCGGGCTCCGAATCGAGGGCCCAGCGAGCGACGTAAGCGAGGGAGATGGGGATGGAGATGAGGGGGTAAACGAGGAGCATGAAGACCTGCGTTTTGCCGGCTGAGGCGTTGCGCCAGGCTTGGGTGGAGTCGACGGCGCGGGGGAAATAGACGCTGCCGAGGTTGCCGACGGCGATGAGCATGGTGGCCATGACGGAGAGGACGGCGAGGGATTCGGCGAACTGGAGGAGCGTGAACTGGACGGGGAGGACGATGACGACGAGGGTGACAAAGGCGAGGCAGAGGAGCAGGAAGAACGCGGCGACGAGGTTTTTAGCACGGAGAACGACGCGAAGGCCGACGGGGGTGACGAACCAGGCTTGGGCGGCACCGCGCTCAAAGCCGAAGACGTTCCAGAGGAGGATGTCGCTGAGGACGAGGAGGGCGTAGGACATGGACAGGGTGAGGTAGTTGCTCGAAACGAAGCCATCTTCGGCACCACTGCGAAGACCGATGGGGAGCCATAGGAGTTGGCCCAGGGAGCAGGCCATGAGGAGCACGAGGCGAAAGCGGGGAGAGCGAACGAGGGCGCGGAGTTCCTTTTCCATGAGGGCAGCGAGGGGGTCGGCGAAGAGGCGGGCCGGGAAGCGGTAAAAGGCTTCCAGGCGGGCGCTGGCGGGTCGGGGGGCGGTGTTGACGGGGGCGGCGGTGAACTCTTCGAGGCGGAGCGAGCGGGCGAACTGAGAGCGGGCGAACCAATAGGCGGCGGCGGTCCAGGCGAGAAGGGTGAGGATTGAACCCCAAGCGAGGTGGCCGGTGCCGAGGTGGCCGGCGGCCTTCCAAGGAAAGAGCCACGAGACGGCGACGAGTTTTTCGAGTTGGCCGACGGCTGGTTTGGGGATGCCTTTGAGAGCGACGAGTTGGGGCAATACGAGGATGCCGAGGAAGGCGAAGACAAGAATTTCGCGGATCCACTTGCGCTGCATGAGCCGTTCGAGCAGTGTTTTGAGGCCGCTGGAGACGAACAGGTTGAAGGCACCGAAGAGCAGAACGGGGAGGACGGCCCAGAAGGGGACGAGAGGATTGATGATGAGCCCGACGCAAGCGCCGAGGAGGACGAGGAACATTTCGAGGCCGGTGGAGAGTCGGAGGGCGACTTCGAGGGCGAAGAGTTGCGATGGAGGAATGGGATAAACGAGGAGCCGGCGGACGTCGAGGAAGGCACCGCTGGAGGCGAGCATGACGGGGAATAGTTGCCAGAAGAAGAAGACGAAGAAGAGCGCGGAGACGAGAGCGGGTTCGAGCATTTCTCGCCTTACGGCACCGCCAGTGAGCAGGGCGGCACCGGTTCCGACGGCAACCCAGAGGCTGTACCAGAGGAAGCCGCTGAACCAGGAGAGGAAGATTCCGGCTTTATGGGCGCGGAGGTAATAGTTTCGCTGGGCGCGGAACTGGGCCCAAAGGATGGCGCGGAGTTGGGCGAAGTTGGGCGAACCGGGCATGGTTAGAGCCACTCGAGGGCGTTGGGTGATCGGGGTACGCCGCCGACGACGCGTACAAAAATCTCTTCGAGCGTTTCGGCACCGGAGCGGAGATTGGCCATGGGTTCGTCGATGACGAGTTTGCCATCGTGGATGATGGCGACGCGGTCGCAGAGGCGTTCGACGACTTCGAGGACGTGGGAGGTGAGGAACATGGTGGCACCGCGGCGGACGCGGTCGAGGAGGATGTCTTTCATGAGCCGGGCACCGACGGCGTCGACGCCTTCGAAGGGTTCATCGAGGAGAAAGAGTTGGGGGGAGTGGATGAGCGCGGCGGCCATGGCGACGCGTTTCCGCATGCCCTTTGAGTATTCGGCGATGAGTTTTTGGTCGTGGCCATCCATTTCGAAAAGGGCGAGGAGTTCGCGGGTGCGTTCCCGGGCGAGGCTGGGTTGGAGGCCGTAGAGTCGGCCAATGAATTCGAGGAATTCGGCTCCGGTGAGGTGATCAAACAGGAGAGTGTCGTCAGGGACGAGGCCGATTTGTTGTTTGATGGCGAGGGCGTCGGCGGGCATCTTTAGACCGAGCATCTCGATTTCACCGGAGGTGGGGGTGGCCAGCCCCATGAGCATCTTGATGGTGGTGGTTTTGCCGGCGCCATTGGGGCCGAGGAAGCCGAAGAAGCAGCCGCGGGGGACCGACAAGGTGAGGCCGTCCACCGCCGCTTTGGTTCCATAGACTTTACGGAGGTCGCAAACGGCCACGGCCGGCGCGGGGACAAGCGGAGGAGGCTCAATCACACTCAACAGTTTAAGACTTTTCGCAGCGCCGCCGAAAAGAAATACGAGACGACGCTGCAATGAACGCAATCCTAACCCCCTCCGCCGCCCGCGAGAAAGCTCTCCAGGCTCTCGGCCAACTGCCCCCGTTCAGTCCGGTGCTTGCCAAGTTGATGGCAACGCTGGCGCGGGAAGATGTGATGTTGACGGAGCTGGCCGACTGGATTGAGAAAGACGCCGTGTTAGCCGGGAACGTGCTGCGGATTGTGAATTCGGCGGCGTATGGACGTTCGGCTTCCGTGAGCAGCGTACGGCAGGCGATCGCGATCCTGGGTACCGTGAAGCTGCGGAACATCGTGTTGGCCATGCAGGTGGGCCGAATGTTGACCCAGTTGAAGCTGCCCAAGGGATGGTCCGATTCGCGATTCAACCTTCACGCCACGGCGACGGCGTTGATGGCGGATTTGTTGGCGCAGTATCTGCCCATCGACTATGCGGAAGGCGCGTTTATTGCCGGACTGATGCACGATATTGGCAAGTTGATGTTCGCGGTCGGGCTTCCAGACGCTTACGCCGAAGTATGCGAGTTGCAGAAGCAGACGGGTCGGGCGGCGGTGGAATGTGAGTTCGAGTTACTGGGGATTACGCATCCTGAGCTGTCGCTGGCCGTGCTGGAAAAATGGCAGTTACCAATTCCAGTTCGATCCGCGGTTCGATATCACCACAATCCCGACGCCGATTCCTCGGCTCCGGGTTTGATGGCGCTGAGTCGAGCGATTCAGTTGGCCGATCACGCGGTAAACCAGTTCGGAATTAGTCTATTCCCAACGGAAGGCGAGCTCGAAGATCCCACACCGTTGTTGGAAGCGTGCGGGCTGGGCGGACGGACGACCCGCGTGCTTGAGGCGTTCAAAAAAGACTTCGACGCGATGAAGTCCGGGTTCTAAAGGAACGGGATCTCGGCAACGTAAACTTGGGCGGAACCGGTCCGGTCACTCGTGAAGACGACACTGCGCTCATCGCGAGAAAACGACGGGTGGGGGTGGGTCCACTGAGGGCCGTAGACGGTATCGATGCCCATTTCCATCCAACTCAGCGCCCTTCGTTCGCTGTTGCCGGAATTTTGCGCCGCCGCAAAATCCGCCGCCAACGCATACCGACTTTTCGTCCACTGCGATCCGCCATTGGTGGCTTCCGAGAGGCAGACGAGCCGACGCGTGCCGCTGTCGACATCGACAATAAAGATGCCGTCGTCCGGGTGGTTGGTGTCGCAGAGAACGGCGGTGCCCGCTCGATTTGGCGTGATGTGCCAGGCGTTGAAGGCGGCGATGGTCCGGTGCTCTCGGGTTTCCCAGTCCATCACGCGTAGGGCTTGGGGCCAGACGGTATAGAGCAGTTGGCCGGTTTGGCCGAGGAACGTTTCATGGACGACGAACTGGTCGTTGTCATGTTGATACAGGCATTCAAGCTCAGTTCCGTCTCTCCGGACGCGGTGCATGCGCGGTGCGGGATCTCCGGCAAACTCAAGCCACGTGCTATCGAGGGGGTGAAACTGCGGGTGGATGACGGTCCGAGGAAACGGGATCACGTGCCAGCCGGTTCCATCGGCACGACCGACGGCCAAGCCCGATTGCCCGCCACTGTTCGCGGCGGCCTTCACGGCGGCGACGAGCCACTCGCCACTCGCATCGAAGGAGCATTCCCCCATCGACCCGCCGCGGAAATCGATGACACAGCCTTCTTCAAGCGTGTCGAGGCGTAGCCACCAGATACCGCCTCCACGGACGAAAAACACTCGATCTCCCGAAGGATGAAAGGCGGGGGAGAAGGGATGGATCGCCGGGCCGTCGGTCAACTGCCGAATCGGCCCGGTGGGGAACCCGGTAACCGCAAAGAGTTGCCAGTTACCGGTCCGATTCGAAATGAAAATCATGGTTTGCCCGTCGGGGCTGAACGAGCTCTGGAGGAAATAGGTGGCGTGATTGATTGATGGATGATCGGTGAGTTGGTGGACGAGGGCACCGGTGAGGCGATCCCGGCGCTGGGAGTATTCGGAAGGGACCACGAGGCCCTTGTTGCCCGTCATCTAATCCTTCTTCTTACAGATGAAGATGTGCTGCCAGGGCAGGAGGTCGAGTACTTTGTCGATACGAAAGCCTTCGGGCTCGAGCTCCATTTTCACTTCGGCGATGCTCATTTTATGTTCGAGTCTAATGGGAACGGAAGCGTCTTCCTTGCGAAATTCGAGAAGGACGAGGCGACCATCGTCTTTCAGGGCCTCCCGCATGCGGCGCAGCATCAATTGCGGACGGGCGAACTCATGATAGACATCGACGAGCAGGATCAGGTCCTGGGACTTCGGCGGCAGCTTGGGATCGTCCTCGGTGCTCAGTACGGGGACCACGTTGCTGATGCCGGCTGACTTCAGGCGCCGTTCGAGGAGTTCGAGCATGCGCGGCTGAATATCCACGGCGAAGACTTTACCGGTAGGGCCGACGAGTCGGGACATGCGGACGGTATAGTAGCCGCTGCCGGCACCTAGATCGCAGACCGTCATGCCCGACTTGATCTGGAGGGCCTGGATGGCTTTTGCCGGATTTTCCTCGCTTTCCCGCTCACTTCGCTCGAGCCAATCGGCACCCGCGGCGCTCATGACGGGGGCGAGTACCCGACCGCTGACAGGGTGCTTAGCCTGCGCCATCAACCCGCCTATCCCGGCAAGAAGGAGAGCCGATTGCAATCCTGTTCGCATTACTCGCATAATTGTGTTACTCGACATTCTTAATGATTGATTCACGTGGTGCTCCTCTTGGCGCATTCCGTGAAGCAATAATCCACCTGGACAGCAGCCATGTTATCTCCACGCCTACTCTCTATCTTATCCGTCGCCGCCCTAGTCGTCGCCGCCACTTCGTGCGGTGGAAATTCAGCCATGAAAAAGACGGTGCCCTATCGAATGGGTGACCGCGTCACGACGGGTGCGGTCACCTACGTTGGCTTGACCGCGGACTACCGGCAGGATCTTCCGGGAGCAAAAGAGGCGTTAAAGAACCGCTACCTCGTAATCTCTCTCTCCATCACGAATGTCGGCGGAACGGAAATAATGCTTCCGCATACGCGACTGATCAAGCCGGATGGCACAGAGATCCCCGAGTTGACTGACATTGAGGGATTCCCACAGTGGCTGGGTCTCTTGCGGAAGGTTTCGCCCGCTTCGAGCGAACAGGGTTATGTGGTGTTTGATGTTCCGGTTGGTGCGTATAAACTACAGGTATCGGACGGCGGCGACCCCGAAAAGGAGCAACTTGCCCAAATCGAAATCCCGGCCAATATCGCTCCTGCTAACGGCGGTGTTGCTGGCCCCGCTCTCGGGAACTAGAGTACAAGCGCAGGCATCGTCAGGGCTGGCGATTCACAGCTTGGTCGTGAGCGATTCCGACGGGGGCGAAAGTTTCCAAGGCCGGTTCGGCAGCGGTGAGCGGGTTTTCCTGCGTTTTTTGATCGCCGGAGCGCGAGCGATTCAGGGCGACGACGATAAGGATCCGCGGATGCGGCTGCGGTATACGATTCATCTGACGGATGCGAGCCAGATCCCGCTGGCGAAGGCGTTGTCAGGCGAAGTGGTGGCCGATCTGGCACCAGAAGACAAGAAGTGGCAGCCGAGGGTGAATGCCGAGATCGAACTCCCCACGGGTCTCGTGAAGGGCCAGGCGACGCTGTTGATTGAATTGGAAGACCAGGTCGCGGTGGCCCGAACCTCGATGCGCTCCGAAATTTCGCTCGGCGGGCCCGCTGTCGCTGACGACGCTCCGCTGTCGGCGTCGAATTTTTATTTCCTGAGGCAAGAAGAAGACGGCGCTCCGCTCAACCCGGCGGCCTACCGCGCTGGCGACACGGTGTGGGCGCGCTTTTCGATGGTCGGTTTTGCGCGTGCCGAGGGGAATCGCTATGCGGTCTCCTATGGCCTGGAGACGTTTGGCGCGGATGGAGCGAGTCTATTTCGCCAGGAGGTGGCGGCGGAACAACAGGGTGATTCCGCGTATCCGCGCCGCTACCTGCCGAGCGTGCTGAGTCTGCAACTGACGAAGGATTTGGCAAAAGGGGAGTATCTGATCCGCCTCCATTTGCACGATACGATCAGCGGGAAGCGGGCCTCGTCTGAACATCGTTTTACGGTTGAATGAGATTAATCGTTCTGGTGCCCACTCCTGAGACATGGGCCTTTTTCGTACGCGTTCGGCAGCAGTCTACGGTATTGAAGCGCATCTGATTGACGTCGAGGTTGACCTCTACAGTTCGGGCTCAGCTCGGGATTTCATCACGGTGGGCATGCCGGATTTGGCCGTACGCGAGAGCCGGGAGCGGATCAAATCGGCGTTGATGAATTCCGGCTTTGGGTATCCATCGAAAGCCGTGACGATTAACTTGGCACCGGCCAATGTCCGCAAGGAGGGCCCGGGATTCGATCTGCCGATGGCACTCGGCATTCTGGGAGCGATGGGGACGTTGCATCGGAGCGATCAGCACCTGTCGATCGGTGAATTGTCGCTGGACGGAGCGGTGCGACCGATTCGCGGGGCGCTGTCGATTGCGGTTTGCGCGCGACAGCGAAACGTCCGCAACGTGATTGTGCCGTTCGAGAATGTGGCGGAAGCGGCGGTGGTGGAGGGGGTGAATGTCTACGGGGTGAAGCACATCTCGGAGGCGGTGGGCGTGGTGAACGAACCGGCAAAGTTTGAGCCGGCTAACCCGGGGGTAGACGGTGCCCAGCAGGCGGAATATCCCGATTTTTCGGATGTTCGCGGGCAAGCGACGGCGAAGCGGGCGCTGGAGGTGGCGGCGGCCGGAGGGCACAACGTTTTGTTGGTTGGGCCGCCGGGCTCGGGCAAGACGATGTTGGCCAAGAGGCTGGCCGGCATTCTACCGCCGTTAACGTTTGAGGAATCGATTGAAACGACGCAGATTCATTCGGTGGCGGGGCAACTGGCCCGAGGCCATGGGTTGCTTCGGCTGCGACCGTTTCGGTCGCCGCACCATACGGTTTCCGATGCGGGGCTGATCGGTGGAGGCAGTGGGACGCCTCGTCCGGGAGAGGCGAGCTTGGCCCACCACGGCGTGCTGTTTCTGGACGA
>JANODS010000709.1:0-1958 GCA_031412835.1 Acidobacteriota bacterium
GCGGTGGTTCGAAAGCGGGGGCTCGCGGCTTCGCCCAAGTCCTCGATGCGATTGCCTTCGAGCAGCGACGCTTCGGAGTTGAACGTGAAGGCCCAATGGAAACCTTGGCGACCGAGCATCGGCCGGTTCTGCCCTTCGCGAACCGAGGCGAAAGCGAGAAAGAGATGGCCCGCTTCGTGAGCGACGACGGTGAGCCCCGTGTCGCCGGTGCTGGCTCGCGATGGCATGGTTGCATTGGGGTCGTCGGGGTATTGCGAAATCGGTCCGAGATTCAGAACCGCTTGCAATCGATTGGCGGAGCCATACTCTTTGCCAACATCAGTCAGGATGTCGCCGATGCCCTTGCGACGGGCCCGGGCGGAGACTTCAAAAGCGATGACGCCGTTGCCGGCAGGGACGCCGCTGGAATTGAAAAAGGCCAAGTAGTCGTAGGCGTCGTCCTGGGATTCGTAAACTTTTTGCGACGCGGTGACGAGGTCGACGGCGGTGGAATCGCCGAAGCGTTCGGCGACGGTTCCTGGGAAGACTCGTTCACTGCCGGAAGCGAACGCGACGAGGGTCGTGGAGCTGAGGAGACCACCGGGCGACAAGCCAACGACGGACTCGGCGGCGTTGATCTGGGTCCAAGCGAGGAGGACGTTGCCGTTCGGTGTGAGGCTGATTTGGAAGGTCTGCTGGGGGCCGAAACCGAAGTCGGTATACTCCCGGACGCGGAGCCAAGTGATCGTGAAGTTGGTCGCGTCGCCGCTGACCCGGACTCCGTCGCCGTCGGCGGAAGGGTCAAGATCAGTGAACAGACCGGCGATGCGCGGGCGACCGGAATTGAGGCGTCCGATGCTGCGGGAACTGGTGTCGGCATCGCCTCCGCCGAAGGTGACGTTGCCATCGGAGTTGATGAAAAGCTTTCGGTAAGTGACTCCGTAGAAAGGGAAGGGGAAGGGAAGGTCGACCTCGCGGGAATCGTCGTCGCCTAGGCCAGCCAGGGCAGGGCCGGGGTTGGTTGTGTCGATGGCGGCGGTGCCGGTCGAGAAACGGTAGCCAGCGGCGGAAGGGGTGAAAGTGACGCTGCGATTCAAGAGGTTGAAGGGGTTGCGGCGGGCTACCACGCCGTCGGAGTCGTCGAGTATGAGGATGTTGCCATCCAGCCGGGCGGTCGTTCGGCTGGTGGCGGCTTTGAACTTGCCGGCAAGGCGGGATTTGCGATGGAGATCGATTTCTTCGTGCGTCTGGCCCGGGTAGGTCCCGCACCACTGCCCGTTCGATTTCGCTTCCGCCAGCGGACCGAATAACGGAACAAGTAGCGCGAAAACTGCGTAACGAAGTATCAAACGATGTACCAGGGGGAGCATCCCCCATTGTAAAATACAGGATTCGGAGGGATTGAGATTATGGCGTTCTGTAACAAGTGCGGAGCGAACCAGGCGGACGACGCCCGCTTCTGTTTCCAATGCGGCGGAGCGATGGCCCCTGTCAGTTCGGCGGCTCCGACAGTTCAAGAGTCGCAGATATTGGAGTACACAATTCACGGGGACAATCTCCAGGTGGCGCGGGTGAAGTTGAAACCCGGTCAAGAGTTATACGCCGAAGCGGGGAAGATGGTGTACAAAACTCCGTCGGTGCAATGGGAAACGCGAATGTCGGGGAATTCGCTGGGACAGAAGATTTGGGGCGCGGTGAAGCGGAAACTCTCCGGCGAATCCTTGTTCATGACCCATTTTCGGGCAAACGCGGCGGGCGAGGTAGGTTTCGCGGGTTCGTATCCGGGGCGGATTCAAGTGTTCGATCTACCGCCGGGCCGGAGTGTGCTGGTGCAGCGCGATGGGTTCCTGGCGGCACAGCCCACGGTGCAATTGAACATCGCGCTCGTGAAGAAGCTAGGGGCTGGATTCTTTGGCGGAGAGGGCTTTATTCTCCAGAAGCTGACCGGGCCGGGGATTGTGTTCATCCATGGCGGCGGA
>JANODS010000710.1:0-1502 GCA_031412835.1 Acidobacteriota bacterium
AGCGAAGAAGGAAGGGGTCCCGGCGTTCCGGGTCATGACCGACAAAGTCCTATCCGAAATCGCCGACGACCTCCCCAAGACCCAGGACGAACTCCTCCAAGTCTCCGGCCTAGGCCCGCGCACCGCCACCCGCTACGGAGCCCAAATCCTAAAACTAGTCCTCGCCGAGCAATAGTTTCAGCCAGCGACTTCGACTTGTTCGATATGTGATGTCGGGCGGGGAACCGCGTCACCCAGCAGGGTCATCCCCTCCAAGTGGAACTCGATTGACCCCCGGATCAATTCCCGAGTCTCGGCCAACGTACCCGCCGCAGCCACGCAGCCTGGCAAATCCGGAACATGAGCGCTCTATCCCGTAGCCGTTGATTCGAAGTAGACAGTGTATTTGCTCATTTCAACCCTGCCTCTTCCAGTATAGACCGCTCCGTCTTCACATCCAGATCTGCCGAGGGCAGACCAGCTATTGTTACAAGCCCCGGCTTCTGTGTTTGACCTTCAAACTTGATAGTGTCTGACAGCAGTCGAGTCTCTCCTGCAGATGCGCGGTAGCCCTCTCCCTAATCGCCAAGCATTCTACGTAGCACTGATTGGTGACGGTCCGCCCCTGGTCCGCGAAGAGCGGATGCAATCTTTGCGCGCCGGGCGCATTGACGAGCAAGGCTACGTCATTGATCGGTCCCTCCTCACTGGAAGCTAGCCCCCCTAGTCCTCCCGCGGCCGCCCCCGCAACTTCTTAGCCTCCCCCTTCTCCGCTTTCGCCGTCAGCCTCCTCACCTTCGACCCCAACGTCGGCTTGCTCGCCCGTCTCTTCTTCGGAACCACCTCCGCCCGCGCCACCAACTCCTCCAACTTCCCCCGCGCCGCCGCCCGATTCGCCTCTTGCGTCCGATGCTCGCTCGCCGTAATCAACAACACCCCGTCCTGCGTCATCCGATTCCCCGCCAATACCCGCAGCCGAGCCTTCACCGCCCCCGGTAGCACCGCCGACTTACCCACATCAAACCGCAACTCCACCGCCGTCGACACCTTGTTGACGTTCTGTCCCCCAGGCCCCGACGCCCGTACAAACGCCTCGCTCAACTCGGAACTAGGAATAGAAATCGCCACAGCGTTATCCTAACAGCACAACGGCGTCCCCGCCCTCGCCCCCGGCCTCCTCGCCAATCGCTAATTAAGTAAATTTCCAGCGATCCCAAGGCGATTGAGAAACCTCTTTCCCCCCAAAAAGCTCTTAAGAAGTGTAGGAAGGAATTTATGCTGATCCGAATTGCGTTATTGCTGACTGCGGGCTCCCTAGGCTGGGCGGCCGACTTGGGAAAGGGCATGGAACTTTTCAAAGAGCGCAACTATCCCGCCGCCGAACAGGAAATGCGAGCCGTCGTCGAGATGGAACCCCGCAATGCCGAGGCGTTGCGGGTGCTCGGCCTCTCCCTCGTCCGGCAGGGAAAGTCGACCGAGTCGATTCCGCTTCTCGAAAGCGCCGTAGCGGTTAGGCCCGACTT
>JANODS010000711.1:0-2069 GCA_031412835.1 Acidobacteriota bacterium
TAGACGTTCGGCCCGAGCAACTCTTCGACGGCGAAGCGGTGGAACTGCGGTGTCATTTCGGTGCCTCCGCAGAAGACGCCTTTGATGCCGGCTTTCTCCAAGTTGATCTTTTCGCAGAGGGCTTCGAGGAGCTTCGGCGTCGTGAACATGCACTTCACTTCGTGCGAGCGGAGGATGGTGAGGGCTTGGTCGATGCAGTGCTGCTTGTAAAGTTCAGCTTCCTGCATTTGGCCGCGTTTGATGAGTTTGATGACCCAGCGGGGGTCGAGGTCGACGGAGAAGGCGATGCCGCCGCGATGTTGGGCGAGATGTTCAACGGCGAGACGGAGGCGGCGGGGGCCGCTGGGTCCGAGCATCAGCCAGTCGGAGCCTTTGGGGAATGATTCGTCGGGAAGGGTTTCCGAGAAGTTTTCGTAATCGATGCGGAAGTCGTCCATCTGCACGCGGGACTTGGGTAGACCGGTGGATCCGCCGGTTTCGAAGACGTACGCGGGGCGATGGGCTAGGCCCTTTGGAATCCAACGGCTGACGGGTCCGCCGCGAAGTTCATCGTCGGAGAAATTTCCGAATTTTTCGAGATCTTCGTAGGAGGTGACCTCCTTGCGGGGGTCCCATCCGGCTTGGTGAGCCCAGTTCAGCCAGAACGGGCAACCGGTTTCGGGGTTGAAATGCCATTGGACAATCTCGCGGACATGGGCGTCGAGGCGCTCCTTGTTCGCGTTCACTCTTGCAAAAAGATCGGGTTGGGTCGCGGTACTCATTGCCATATATCTTATTCTGATGAGATGGTCTCACGGATGACGCGGATTTTTCGACCGGTACTTTTTGCCCTCGCCGGCGTTGCTGGCGTGGCGGCTATCCTGTTTGGCGTGTTCGGCGCGCGCGTGGATATGGACGGCGGCGGGGTTCCGGCGCGGGTGAAGTTTGACGAGCCCGAGACTCACTATAAGAAGGTGGAGGAGAGCCGGGCCGCGGTGCCGCCCGCCCCCGCCGTGGTCGTCGCGGCGATTGAGGCAAAGGCACCCTACTGGACAGACTTCCGGGGACCGCTGCGCGATGGGATTGATCGACAGACGAAGATCCTGAAGGCGTGGCCGGGCGGGAAGCTGAAGGAGCTTTGGAAGCAGCCGATAGGCGGCGGTTGGGCGAGTTTCGTGATCGCGAACGGGCTAGCGTTTACGATTGAACAGCGGAAGGCGCAAGAGGTGATTGCGGCCTATGACGTGGCGACCGGGCGGGAGGTTTGGGCGCATCGGTACGACGCTGATTTCCAGGAGTCGATGGGGGGGCCGGGACCGCGGGCGACGCCGACTTGGCATGACGGGAAGGTGTATTCGCTGGGCGCGGAGGGGCACTTGGTGGTGCTGGATGCGAAGTCCGGGAAAGTGATTTGGACGAAGAATATTTTGAGCGACAACAACGCGGAGAATTTGGCGTGGGCGATGTCGGCTTCGCCGTTGATCGTGGATGATTTGGTGATTGTGCAGCCGGGCGGGCCGCAGGGGAAGAGCATTGTGGCGTATAAAAAGCTCAACGGGGAGAAGGCTTGGGGGGCGCTGAGTGAAAAGGCTGCCTATGCCTCGCCGATTTTGGCGACGCTGAATGGGCAGCGGCAAGTGATGACGGCGACGGCTACACGGGTGGTCGGTTTGAACCCGGTGGATGGCAAGCTGCTGTGGGAGTATCCGTGGAAGACCGAGTACGACGTGAATAGCTCTTCGCCGATTGTGACGGGGCCGAATCAGTTCGTGATCGCTTCGGGGTACGACCACGGGACGGCACTGGTGGAGGTGGCGATGGACGGGTCGACGAAGACGATTTGGCAGAACAAAAAAATGAAGACTAAATTCTCGACGGCCATTCTGCATGAGGGGTTTCTGTATGGTTTGGACGATGCGATTCTGGCCTGTGTGGAGGTGAAGACGGGCGAACAAAAATGGAAGGGTGGACGGTATGGCTATGGCCAACTGCTGATGGCGGATGGGCACTTGATCGTGACCACGGAGCAGGGCGATGTTGCGCTAGTAAAGTCGACGCCGGCGGGGCACGAAGAGTTGGAGCGTTTTACG
>JANODS010000712.1:0-19774 GCA_031412835.1 Acidobacteriota bacterium
AGCCGATCGAGATAACGAGGTGGAGGAAGAAGAGGACGATCAGCGCAGTGGGTAGCCATGGCGGCAAGAATGCGAGTAGCACAAGATGGAGGGGGCGTTCTGGTTTGGAGTTGGGCATCTTACTCAACAGGGCGTAGGAAAGTGGCGATTTCGATCAGAGGTGCAGCGCGAGATGAGCATTTTGAACGCGCGACTACGCCCATAGTGGTATGACTTCTTGCGCCCGTTTGCTCCTTTTCGCCGCCGCCTTGGTGGTTCCCTCCGCTGGCTTCGTGACGAACTAAGGGGGTCGTTGGGTGGTGAATGACGTCTTCTATCGACGTACGTCCGGCTTCACGAGTGGGTTCGGGGCCAGCCTACGGACTTCGTTTTCTGGACTCGGTTGCCCGTTGACCGCCGCGAAGCGTTAAAGCGGACGGGGCGGGAGCTGCTGAAGGATGCCGGAGCCGCCGATGACCTTTTCAATCTCTTCGAGTTTGGAAGGGAGGAAGTCGGTGAAGTTCTCGCATCCTTTGGCGGTGACGACGACAACTTCATAGCGGAGGTAAAGGGTTTCGTCGTTTACGCGAAGCTGGGGACCGATGGAGAAGACGTGGCCGGGTTGGAGGGGGCCGCCGTGGTAGGGGCCGTTGTCGTGGACGGCGAGGCCGACAGGATGGGAGAAGACACCGCCCCCGGTTTCGACCATGGTGCGGGCCGCTTTCTCATACTTGGGTTGGGAGAACTTCCAGCGGGCGAAGACGGGTTCCATAGCAATGGCAGCTTCTTCGCGGAGCTGATTGCGGTGGCACCGGGGCGGATACGGGCGATGATGGCATCGCGGTATCCGAAGACGAAGCCGAGCAGCTCCTTTTGCACAGGGCTGAACTTGCCGTTGACGGGCCACATGCGGGTGACGTCGCTCGTGTAGTAGCGATAGTCGGGGCCGAAATCCATGAGGATGAGGTCGCCGGCTTTGAGTTGGCTAGCCTCCTTTGAGACCGTTGCCCTGGACGAGGGCGACGGATTGGGGGCCGATGCGATCATAGATTTTGGACCAGCGGGCGGCGAACTCGGCGGGGGGAAAGTCGGATTGAAAGTGGAGGGCGCTTAGGCCGTGGAGAGTGAGAGGGGCGGTGAGGAGGAGCAGGATTCGGAACATAGGCACTCGGTTGATTTTATGGCAGTGGGGGGCGGCGGCAGCTTCGGGATTGGGAGTATTCTTTTTCAATGGGAAGATTTCTGTTGGCGATGACCCTGGTTGGGTTGAGTGGGCTACAGGCGGCGGACGGATGGCGCGAGCTTTTCAACGGGAAAGATCTGAAGGGCTGGAAGGCGAATTTGTATCCGGATTCGTGGGCGGTGGTGGATGGGACGATTCGAGCCCATGCGACGAAGGAGAGCTCGCACCTTTTTGTGATGACGGCGGAGGGGCAGCCGGCGCGGTTCAAGAATTTTGAGTTGGAGGCGGTGGTGCGGGGAGAGCCGAATGCGAACTCGGGGATTTTCGTGCATACGGATTTGACGACACATAGCGAGGCGATGCGACTTTCGAAGGGGTACGAGATTCAATTGAACAGCACGGAGAAGGAGAAGCGGAAGACGGGGAGCCTGTACGGAGTGGTGGATTTGGCGGCATCGCCGGTGGATGAGACGAAGTGGTTTCGGGTGGGGATCGCGGTGCGGGGGAAGCGGATCACGATTCAGTTGGAGGGGAAGACGGTGGTGGATTTCACGGAGTCGGAGCCGGCGGCTCCGGTGGCGGGGAGGCCGGGGCGGAAGTTGGATGCGGCGGGCGGGGCGATCGCGTTGCAGGCGCATGATCCCGGGAGCGTTTTCTATTTTAGAAGCGTGCGGGTGCGGGAGTTGCCGTAATCGGGAAGGGCGGTGCACTAGTTGGCGCGGTACCACGAGTGAGGCTCCGTGCCGCGTCTCTATTTGGTAGCATCGGGGGGCATGACGAAAGATGAATTTCGGAGTCGTTGGCAGGGGACAAACGCTTCTGGGGGCCCAGAGATCGAGGAGCTCGTGGCGGAGTATTCGGCTGGTTGGCAAGATGCGATGACGGGGCTGGGCGAATTGGCGAAGAGTTCACAGGAGCTCGGGCCGCGGGCGGCGGCGGAGTTTGCAGCGGTTGAAGAGGCAGCGATTCCAGTGCTGTTAGCGGGGTTGAACGGCGAGGGCGGGGCAGATTATCGGCAGTTGGCGCTGCTGGGAAAATCCTTGATGGGGCTTGAGGGCAGCGTGGCGGGATATTTGAAGCGGGCGCTGGGGGATCGGCGCATGGTGCCGGTCTCGAAAGGAATGAAGAAAGCAGAAGGACGGAAGCCGGAGAGGCGCGTCTGCGATGAAGCGTATTTGGGGCTACGACGGCTGGGGAGCGGAGAGGCGGAGATTATGGCTCAGTTGGAGGCGGACGAGTTTTTGCACTTGGCCGTGTCTGACCGCGATGCGGAGTTGGGGCAATATCTGAAGTCGGGTACGTTTAGTCGGTTCTTGCCTCAAAGCGGAGCGCAGTAACCGATGCCGGAACATACGGTAGCGGCGGGCGATTGCATTCTGAGTATTGCCGAGGAGAATGGCTTTCAGTGGGAAACGATTTGGAACCATGCTTCGAACTCGCAATTGAAGGCTGCGCGGGGTGATCCTAATGTGTTGTTCCCCGGCGATGTGGTGTTCGTGCCGGAAAAGCGGCTGAAGGAGGCCACGAAGCCAACGGACCAGACGCATAAATTCGTGAAGAAGGGGACGCCGGGAAAGGTGCGGCTTCGGCTGCTCGATTGGAAGCGGGGCCCGCGAAAAGGGGCGCGGTATTCGGCGGAGGTGGATGGGGTGACGGTGGAGGGGACGGCGGACGGCGACGGAATGATTGAGTTTTACGCAAAGGCGAATGCGCGGCAAGTGAATTTGGTGGTGACCGAGGGGACGCGGACGGAGCGGTATTCGCTGCAATTGGGGCATGTGGACCCGGTGACGACGGACAGCGGGGTGAAGCGGCGCTTGGAGAACTTGGGGTACTTGTGTGAGGGGGAAGAGGCGTTGCGACGGGCTCTGTTAGCGTTTCAAAAAGAGAAGCAGTTAGACGAGACGGGCGAGGCAGACGACGCGACGCGGGCGGCGTTGCAGCGCCTGCATGGGTGCTAGGACATGACACGAGTGGAGATGATGGATAGGTTGAGGGTGGGGCAATCGGTGGGGGCGGAGCTGTCGGGGGAAGCTCGCTACCCGGCGGAGCTGGCGGCGGCGGAGCTGGAGAGTCGTTCGCTGGAGGCGATGGAGGTGCTGGACGGAACGGGGGTGTCGGCGCTGGCGGTGCTGGCGGGGACGGGGCCGGCGGGAGACGTGGCACGGGAAATTTGGAAGGTTCGCTTTCTGGCCGAGGAGATGGGCACCGTAAAAGGGAATGCGGTGCGGACTTTGCAGCCGCTGCTGGGCAAGCGGGACCAGCTGCCGGAGGGGATGCGGATCTGCGATGTGGCTTATGTGATTGTGTGTTGGAACCTGCGAGTGGAAGTGGCGGCGAACTATATGAGTTTGGCGGTAAAGGAGCGGGACTTGGCGATGGAAGAATTGCGGCGAAGTGAACTATTTGAAGAGGCGATGCGGTAGAGGCTATGGGGGACCCGACAACACAAAGCGGCGGCGCGAGTCGACAGACCGAGGGAGCGACGACGCATACCGTGCTTTCCCCGGTGTACGAGCATAGGGACATCCGCATCGCTCATGGCATTGAATTTCATTTGGACCAGATGGAACTGGCGGACTGGGTGCCGTCGACGTATTTGGACCGGATTTTGCCCAGTTATCCCAATGTTGAAAAGGTGAGCGCGACGGAGTATCTGAACCACCGACAGAGGGTACGGTTTACCTTACAGCACACGACGGACAAGTCAGTATTTCGAAGTTGGCTCGAAACTCCGGGCCTGCACGTGATTTACGATGGGCATGCGCGGTATGGGCGGGGGCCGTGTTTTGGACGCGGGACTGGAGCGGTGCAGAGTGAAGATTGGGGAGAGGGGATCGACCGACTGACGAATGGCACCTTTCGAATGGGATATCCGTTTATGGGGATTGAAGCGCCGGAGATTGCTGAGCACGGATACACAGCGGACTTGGTGCGAGAGAGCGACGGAGTGCCGACCCGAGAAGATTGTGAACCGGCGCTGCGGGCGTATTTGGGCTCGCTGCGAGCACGGACGTTGGAGGAAATCCCGATTACGTTTCCGGTGCGGGGGCACCAGCCGGGTGATCGTTACTGGACTTACAGGAAGAGCGGACATCGGCATGTGATCCACCGGGCTGGTTGGGAAAACACGGTAAGTGCGCCAAGCGACTGGGGGTCGACGAACGTGCAGTGCCGGGTGTTTTCGCACTTAGGCTGCGACACTTTTCTGCATCATTGGGACTTAGTGCGCCGGATCATTGGGTGGCAGCGGGAGGGCAATGAGCGGTATGCGTATTGGACGCGGCAGTTGACGGACTCGATGGTGCTGTCGCGTTGGCTGGCAAATTTGATTGTATACGACGTAGAGAATGCCTTTTTGCCGTGGGAAGAGAGTTTGGCGTATGCGGTTAAGCGGACGAACCGGAACATTCGGGCGGCTGGGGAGTCTTATCGGCTGATTTAGAGGTGGGGTGGTGGGCAATGGCTTTCGTTTGATCTAGATTGGGTTATGACACGAATGGTCTGGATTGGCTTGGTTGTGACGCTGGCGCTGGCGGGGCAGACGCCGGGCGAGGAAGTAAAGGCGTTGGGAGACGCGGGCCAAGCACCCGTGCTGGCGGGGCGTTGGTTGGCCGAGGGAAGGGTGCGGGCGGCGGCGATGGGAGTTATGTTGAGGAATGGGAACGAGAGCGAGCGGCAGAAGGCGAGGGCGGTGTTGAACGATTTGGAGGAGCAGGCGCTTCCGGTTCTGGCGGGAGCGAGGGGATTGCGTCCGGCGGACGAGGCTTGGCGGTTGCGGATGCTCGCGGAGGAATTGGGGGAATGGAGGCGTAAGGCGGCGCGGGTGATCGACGCGCAATTGGGGAACCGTGAAGTGGTGCCGCGTGCGGGAAGACGGGTGGGAGAGGGGAAGGCGCCGGAGCGGAGGGTTTGCGATGAAGCTTATGCGGCGGTGGTGGAGTTGCTGCGGGGGAGCGAGGCGATGGAGCGAGAAATGCGGGGCTACTGGGCAGGTACGGCGGTACAACGAGAGGGATTGATTCGGGCGACCCGGGCGGGGTCTAGCTGGAAGGAGCTGCTTGTAGAGTAATGATTGGTGCCCGGGGCGGGACTTGAACCCGCACACCCGTGAGGATAACGGATTTTAAGTCCGTTGCGTCTGCCGATTTCGCCACCCGGGCACTGCGGTGTCGCTACGTGCTAATTCCCCAATTCTAGCGCTTCCGCGGGCCAATGCGCATACTCGAGGGAAAAGCCGCCGACGCTCGATCGAGAGCACTCGGTCCCCACTCGCAGCTATCGAGTACTTCGTCCATCTTAGACGCCGCTCGACACTTCCCACAGAGAATTCGTAAAGCCGCTTCGGGCACCGGTGTAAGGCGTTGATTCGGAGGAAGTAGCGGCGCGTTGCGGTTTTTGGGTGGCAGATGCCGAACGATTCCGAACTCGATCTGTGCGGCAAGCTCATTCGCGGATTGGGCTCCCTCCGCGAGATGCTTCCCGGCTCGTTCATCGAACGAAGCCGCAAGTGCGGTAAGCCCAACTGCCGCTGCGCGGAGGGCACGCAACTTCATCAGAAGCTTCTTTTGTCGGTCGTTTGGCACAAACGGATCGGGCCGATCAGTGTAGTATACCCTCGGCTACGCCATGCAGGCCGGGACATCGATTCGCTGTTTGCGCTCGGCTGTACGATTGCGCAGCGGTTGAACAGAAACGGAGTCCTGGGCTCGGAGTTGGCCATGGACGCCTGCTCTCCGCCGTCGATGGCATCGAGATCTGCAGTTCCTACGCGCGCTATGGTGACATCTCCCTGGACAGATAAGTTGAAAGTAAGATGGACGGCTAACTCCGCGAGTGTCTCCAGTATTACCTCCACATCTCTGCCATCACGCTCGTCAGGGGTCGGCTGTTGGCTGGTATCAAGGGTGTCGAATCGCTATAGCGCCGAGTGGACAACGCGGAAGGCGGGAAGGCTTCGAGGTAGGGAATTTTGGCGAGTCGATATGGATGCCAGTCTGGGGCGCGCGGGCTAGAACTTTTCAACAATCCAGGCAATCATCCAACCTATCAGCGTGACAAACCCGTACACGACGGCGGTCGCGGCTAGGATCACGAGTGCCGCGGTCGAGGGGCGGTTGAAGTTTGGCTCCATGCCCATGATCGCGAGCGGAAATGAAACTGGGGCCGTGGCGATGAACGTTAGCATATGTTTCAGGGCGACGAATGAAGTGGGCTGCTCTAAGGCCGAGCGCACGGCGATGCCCGAGGTGATCAGGCAGTAAATGCCGGCAATGACGAAGGCGGTGCGGTTCATCTATCGGGAGGGGCGAAATCGGTGGGGGAATGTTTGCATCGCGGCGAGAATAAACTTCGGTGGGGTCGGGGCGACGATCAGCGAGCCTGCTGATTTGGCCGGTCCATGGGGCGAGCGGGTCGCCGGCAGACGGTAGCGTCACACCAGGTGGTTCAGTCCATCGGCTGGCGGATGGGGTGGAGACTTCGGGTTTTGACGGGGGGCTCTAGCGGTCGGAGAGGGGACGGCCAGGGGACCGGATCGAGTAGAGATGGCCGTCGGTCCGTATGAGGAGCCGGTCGCCGACAAGGGCGGGGGTCGCCAGGGCCATCTCTTCGAGCGGGTTCGAGTGGAGTAACTCGTAGGTCTCGCCAGCCTTGATGACGAAGGTTTTTCCTTCCTCGTTGAGGCAGAAGATCTTGCCGTTGTAGGCCCACGGGGAGGTGGTAAAGTCGCCCGCGCCGGCGGGGTGGATGCGGGTTTTGTAGGTCTGCTGGCCGGTTTTTAGATCGAAGCGGGCGAAGATGCCTTTGTCGTATAAGACATAGAGCCCGCCTTGATAGGCGACGGGGGTGGGGATGTAGGTGCCGGCGCGGGGGTCGGACCAGGCGACGAAGTTGTTGTACTTTTCCTCGTCTTTGAGCGAGATGTCCCCGCGGGCTCCGGGCTTGACGGCGAACAGGCCACGGGAGACGCCGGCGTCGACGTAGAGCATTCCATCGTAGGCGAAAGGGCTCGGTACAGTGAGATAGGACATGGCGTTGAGACGCCAGAGCTCTTTGCCTTCGAGGTCGTAGCTGATGGTTGTGCCGGGGCCGACGGTGACGATTTCGGTGCGGAGGGGATGGGTCCAGAGATAGGGGGTTGTCCAACCGGAGCGGCGGGGGGCTTTGGGATCTTTAATGTCGCGATTCGTGCGCCAGAGCTCCTTTCCGGTTCGCTTGTCGTAGGCGGCCAGGAACTGCTGCTGCTCGTTGTCACTGAGGACGATGAGGCTTCGGCCATGGAGGACAGCGGAGCCGCCGGTGCCGAATTCGTTGAACATGGGGAGCGCTGGGTGCTTCGTGTGCCAGCGAAGTTTTCCGTTTCGATCATAGGCCCAGATGCCGAGGTTTTCGGCGTAGATGTAGATGAGCTTGCCGTCGGTGACGGGCGTTTCGGAGGTGAAGCTGTTCTTGCGATGACGACCGCCGGGGGGGCGACCGGTGTAGAACTCCTTCTTCCAGCGGATCGAGCCGGTCTTGAGGTCGAGGCAGTAGAGGAAGTAATGGAGCATTACTTCGTGGGGAAGTTCTTTGTCGCGGGCGCGGACCTTTTCGAAGGCTTCCTGGGCGGAGAGCCCTTGTTTGCGGAGTTCGGCGGTGTATTGGTTGCTGTAGTCGGTGCCCATTTGGGGCTGTTTGGATTTTCCTTCGGTGACGGCGGCGGTGAGGAAGATTTGGCGGCCCGCGACGATGGGGGAGGACCAGCCGCGGCCGGGAATGGGAGTGCACCATTCGACGTTTTTAGTGGTTGACCAATGATCGGGGAGATTGCCGTCGGGGGCGATGGGGTTGGACTGGGGTCCGCGGAATTGGGGCCAGACGGGGTCTGCCGCTTGGGAGAGGGCGGGGACGAGGGTGGCGAGGAGGAGGAAGGCGAGAAGGTGCAAGGTTGGTGCTTCTTTGTTCTAACATACGGAGTCCGAACTTGGCGAAGCTGGGCCGACGCGATTTTGGATGGGGCGGGGGGATGCCGGGACGGACGGATTGACAGTGGATTCCCATTTGGGGACATCTCTTCCGTGAGAGTGATTTGCCAACGTGCGATCCAGACTTTGGCTGAGCGGTTTCTGGATGCCTTGGATCCGCCGCGGCACTGGGCGAACGCGGCGGAGGCGGCGGATTGGGAGACACCTCTCGATGCACGGCCAAGCTTTAATATCTCGGCGGGAATTAATACAGGCTGATCGCCTACATTCACTACCAACGGGGCATCGTTTTCATTAGGCGGAGACGAGACCGGATTGAGCTTTTCCTTTAGGCAGGAGGGGCGACGGGTTAGTCGGGGAGTAGTAGAATGACGGCGATATGCAAAAGGAATTCTTGAAACAGCTCGTGGGTTCGTGGGAAGGGATGAGCCGGACTTGGTTTGAGCCGGATCAGTTGGCGGATGAGTCGCCGGTTAAGGGGACGATCACTCCGGTGCTGGGGGGACGGTTCGTTCGGCATGTTTCGGAGGGGACGATGCAGGGCAAGCCTCGGCAGGGGGAGGAGTTGATCGCGTTTGACTCGACGACAAAGATGTTTCAGATTTCGTGGGTGGACGACTTCCATATGAGCGGCTCGATTCTATTTTCAGAAGGCGAAGGGACGGAGCAAGGGTTTTCGGTGATGGGGAAGTACGACGTGGGACCGGGCTTGCCGCAGTGGGGATGGCGGACGGTGTTTGCGTTGATCGATGCCGACCATTTGACGATTTCGGCCTACAATTCGATGCCGGGGGAGGAAGAGGCGTTGGCTGTGGAGACGAAGTATACGCGGACGGGGCAGTGAGAAGGTTCGTTACCGAGGGCGAGGGTCTGCCGCGTTGGGGGTCGCCGATTAGCCATGCGGTGGTGGTGGATAACACATGCTATTTGAGCGGGCAGCTATCGATCAATGCGGCGGGGCAGTATGTGCCGGGGACGATTACCGAAGAGGCGAAGCGCGCGTTTGGGAACCTGTTCGCGGCGGTGCGGGCGACGGGTTTTGCGGTGACGGATATCGTGTTTGTGGATATTGCGTTTTTGGATCTGGGGGAGTTGGGGGCGGTGAATGAGGTTTTTGCCGAGCTGTTTGCGGAGGGGCGGAGGCCGGCGCGGACGGTTTATCAGGCGGCGGCGTTGCCTTACGGGGGGAAGGTGAAGGTGACGGGGGTGGCGGTGCGGGATTCGTGATCGAAATAGGGCGGCGAATCCGCCGGTGAGAGCAGAGGAGAACCTTTTGCGATGGTGGCTGGAATCTTGTTGACGCTTTGTGCGCTGATGACGGGGTTGTTCTTTTTTGCGGGGTCATCGGGGTCGAAGGGCCACGACTTGGACGGAATTGCGACGGCGAATCTGCCAAAGGATTGGTCGGCGAGGGGGCCGGAGCGGCGGACGGCGTGGGCAGCTTTTCCGTTTGTGAAGACGCAGAGTTGGTGGTGGGGGGCGGGGGATCCGCATGAGGTGGAGGCTTGGGTGCTGGTGGGAGCGCCGGAGGCGGGAATGGCAGAGGTCGAGAGCGGGATGGCTTGGGCATTCGGGAAGTTGGGGCGATACTCGCAACGGTTTTCGGAGTTTGGGAGTTACAAGCAAGGGGCTCGTGAGACTTGGATTTCGGAAGGGAGCTACCAGATCAGCACGTTGCATGATCCGCAGAAAGTAATCTTTGTACGGTCGGTGGATCGGGAGCAGAAGGTGGCGTTTGTGGCGCGAGTTTATACGAAGAAGATTCCGCACGAGAAGCTGAAGGAGTTGCAGAACAAGCTGTATGGGTCGATGAATTTTACGGCGCAGCGGGGGACTTATTTCGGGGAGGTGGGGAATTGGGCCGCAGTGGCGGCGGGGCGGCGGGCGAAGGAGATTGCGTACGCGAATGCGATTTTGGCGAAGCGGGGAGTTGGGCCGGTGGGAGCGCAGGATGAGGTGAAGACGAAGGACGGATGGGTGTATGAGCTATGGGACGACCGGTTGATGATCGGACGGCGGTTGGGGGAGCGGGTGATGGATTCGCCCGCCTATGGGGCGCGGGGGGAGTTGACTTGGCTACGTTGGAGAGGAGACCGATGGGAGCCGTGGCGGGCATCGGATGCTAGCAAGCCAGGGCGGGGGCAGTTGTATTTGCCGAGTGCCACGGTTCCGGCGACTTGGATGAAAGCGTTGGGGGCGGAGCCGGACAAGAGTAAGTTTTATTTCTTCACGACGATTGACTGCATGATGACCGAGGGGGAGAAGTGGATGCCCGAGCTGGACCCGGCGCGGTGGAAGTTAGACGAGTGGATGGAGAACGCATTGCGGGTGGAGCAGGAGTTTAGGGCCGGGAAGTTAAAGATCGAGTAGAGGCGTCTGTCGCTAGGAAAAGAGGAAGTGGGTGTAGAGGAGGACGAAGTAGGCGCACAGCGCACACCCGACGGCGAGGCCGAATTTTTCCATCATCGTCAGGATGCCGGAGCGAGGGCCGTAGACAAATACTCCGTAGAGCAGGCCGACGAGAGCGGGAAGCATGAATAGAAGCGTGAGAAGTTGGTGGTTGCGGAACCACGGACCGGGGCCGCGGCTGAGGAGGACTGTGGGCATCAGAATGGGTGTGACACCGAGTTGAACGACGGCGGCTAGGAGGGGGAGGTATGCCCGGGGGTTGGGCTCAGGCGGTGAAGGTGTTGCGGGTACGTCGAAGCGGGCCAGGGCTCGGCAGGCGAGGTCACCGACGCGGAGCATGGGGCCGTGATTGTCTTCTGGCCAGGCTTCGGTTGGATCGTTGGCAAGGGCTTCCAGATGGGGATAGGCGCGGACATCGCCGAGTTCGCCGAGAGCTTCGATGGTATGGGGGCGGAGTTCGGGGTGGGCGAGGAAGGGGAGGAGAGCGGGGAAGATGGCGGGGTCCCGGAGACGCCCGAGGGCGCGGATGGTGCTTTGACGAACGGATAGTTCGGATCGGTGCTGGAGGACGTCGATGAGGGGGAGGGCGTAACGGCGATGGGTGAGGGCGAGGACGACTTGAGAGACGATTTTGGAATTCGGATGGTTGAGGAGCGAGACCCAAGAGGTATAAGCGCGTTCTGGCCCAAGAATGGTTTCGAGACCGCGGGCGGCGGAGAGGACGGTCCAGGGGTCGGTTTCGTGGAGGATGGTGGCGTGGAAGATCGGGAGCGCCTCGGCGTGGCAGGAGGCGTCTGTTTTGACGCGGGAGGCAAGGGCCTGCATGGCACGACCGCGGCTTTCGGGATCGGGGGACTGCAGATCAGAGGAAGACGGCATATGGTTAAGCGGGGGTGGACTTGGTGCGGTGGGCGAGGAGGCCGGTGGCGAGGGCGAGGTCGAGCTCGGCGAGGAGGAGGCCGGGTTGGCCGTAGGGTTGGTGAGTCAGCAGGGTGCCGTTGGGGTGGACGACGGCGGAGGTGGTGGGTGAGCCAGGGCTGGCGTAGTTGACGGTAGCGAAGTAGCAGGTGTTTTCGGCGGCGCGGCAGAGGGCGGCTTTTTCGTGGAAGGTGTTGGCGGGATGGGCGAAGGTGGTGGGCTGGTAGCTGCCGGGTTCGGCTTCGTGGAAGTGAGGATGGAAGACGATTTGGGCACCGCGGCGGGCGGCCCAGCGGACGGTTTCGGGGTAGCGCCAGCCTTCGTGACAGATGACGATGCCGAAGGTGAGGGGGCCGGCGTGGAAAATTTGGCGGTGGGCGCCGGGGGAGTAGAGCGAGTCCTCGGAGGGGTCGAGTTGGACTTTGTCCTGGAAGCCGGCGAGGGTGCCGTCGGGGTTGATGACGAGGGCGGTGGCGCGGACGGTCTTTTGGATGACGCGTTCGGTGCCGAGGATGACGGTGATGTTGGCGCGAGAGGAGGCGCGGGCGAGGGTGGCGTGGGCGTGGTCGAGGAAGGCGGGGTCGGGGGGTGGGACAGGTTTATCGGGAGAGCGGTAACCGGGGACGTAGCATTCGGGGAAGCAGATGATGTGCGCGTGCGCGACGGCGGCGTCGGCGATGGCTTGTTCGGCGAGGGCGACGGACTGGGAAGGGGTGGCGGGGAAGGGGAGGTTGGCGAGGGCGATGCGGAGAGAGGCCATCGGAGGATTTCAGGGTACACCTTTTTCCCGATGCCCTTTCTCCGCTAGGCGAACCTAATGCTTGATGACGCCGCAGGCGATGCGGTCTCCGGCGTTACCGGAGGGGTCGGACTTATTGTCGTCGGCTTTGGCGTGAACGACGATCGAGGTGCCTTGCGTGGAGTAGAGGGAATTTTTCTCGGATTTTTGGGATACGTTCGGAGCGGTCAGGGTGGCTTTGGCGCGACCTTCCGAATCGGCTGTGATGTTCTTCAAGTCTCCGGCGTGGGAACCGGCCGGGTTGTCGGTGCCATGTTTTTTATGCTCTGGATTGAAATGTCCACCGGCTGAGGTGAACGCGGGTGCCTCACATTTCCCGACCTCGTGAATGTGGACGGCGTGCTCGCCAGGAGGGAGATTCATCAGGTCGAAATCGAACCGCACGCCCGCGTCGGTTGCTTCACTTACGGGCGCGAGCTTCACGGTCCCTACGCTTTGTCCCTGCGCGTTCTTCATCTCGACCGTCACTTCGGCTCCGGCGAAGTTCGCGAAAGCGAGTGCGCCAACTAAGAAAAGAGTTTTCATTCGAATACCTCGATGATTCAAGTGCATGTGGAGGGCCACTCTAGAACGCTTGGCCGATGCTGAAGAAGGGACGTCCCAGGGGCTCGCCGGGTTTGCGGTCGAGTTTGATTCCATAGTCAAAACGAATCAAGAAATAGGGCGTTCGAACGCGAATGCCTAGTCCGGCGGCTTTGCGAACGGTCCAGGGCCGGAAATCGTTGATTTTGTCGTATACGTTGCCGACGTCGAGAAAGCTGACTCCGTCGAAGATGCCCTTGAGGGGGAAGCGGAGTTCGTTGTTCAGGATGAAGAGCGCGTCGCCGCCGGTTGGCGATATTTCGTCAAACTGGCGAGGACCGACGCCGTCCTGGGCGAAGCCTCGGACGGTGGTGCCGCCGCCGGCGAAGAATCGTTCGCCGAGACTGACCCGGTTGGTGGCGCTTTTGCCGGGGATAAGCTCCTGGCCATTGAGGCCGCCGGCCAAGCCGACGCGAACGCCGGTGGCGAAGACGAGGCGACTTTTTCGGACGCCTTTCTGCATTGGCAGTAGGGCTGGTTTATCGAAGGCGAAGTAGCGGAAGTATTGACCGAAGTATTTGGCGAAGTTCAATTCGCTGCCCGAGAACGTGGGGGCGTACTCGACGGCGTGGGATTGGAAGGAGCCGCGGGTGGCATCAAGGAGGTCGTCGCGGGTATCGCGGGAGAGCGAGGCGGTGAACGGGGCGACGCGGAGGGTGGCATCGAAGATGGGGTCGGGTCCACGGTCATAGGTGCGGGTGCGCTCTAGGCGGTAGCCATAGTTGAGAATCCACGCTTTGCCGAAGCGCGATTCCTGCAAGACGGAGAAACCTACGCGATCTGTGTTGAACCCTTCGCGGACTTCGCGGCGGACGAACGCGGAGGTGGTTGTGCGGAGAGGGAACCGTTTGAGGAGGGGTTGGGTGAAGTACATGCGCCCTTCTTGCAGATCGGCGTCGTAACGAGTGCGGACGCCGATTACTCGCGCGGAGCCTAGCGAGTTACGGTTGGAGAAATCGGCGATGCCGCCGGGCCCGCGTTCGGTATCGAAGTAGCCGCCGTAGTTGAGTTGGAAGGGGCGGACCTCGCGCACGTTGACGTCGAGCGAGATGGGCTTTTTTGCACCGATAGGATCCAAGGGATTTCGCTGCATGTCGATGAGCGAGTAGGCACCGGTTGCGTACAGGTTGCGGCGAGAGCGGCTTAGCAGTTGGGGGTCGAGGGGGTCACCGGGCTTGAGTTCGATCTGACTTCGAATGAGGCTCTGGGAAGTATGGTCGTTGCCGGTTATGCTGACGGAATCGACAATGCTTTGCGAACCTTCGGCGATTTTGAAATTGAGATCGACCTTGGCTTGTTGGGGGTGGCGGTCTAGGGAATAGGTAACGTCGGCGTCGTTGTAGCCGCGGCGGGCGTAGAGTTCGAGCAGATTTGCGAGCGATTCTTCGCGGAGTTCGCGGAGGTAGTCGTAGCCTTTTTCGAGCGTTACGGCGCGCAGCAACTCTTCGGGCTTATAGGCTTGCTGGCCGGAAAAGTTCAAGCTGCCGACTACGTAGAGCGGACCTTCGGCGACCGGATAGATGATGGTCGCGGTCCGCAAGGGTGCTTTCAGGACGACTTCGGGCTTGGCGATTTTCACATCGAGATAGCCGCGGTCGCGGTAGTAGCGGGTCAACAGATCGATGGCGGGTTCGGGCCGTGAGAGGGCGACCAAGGTTAATTTTTGGTCTCGGAGTAGATTGCGGAGTTCCTTCTCTTCAATGCCTTTGGCACCGGCGAAGACCAGCTTGGGCGAGTCGAATTTCTCGCCCTGTTGGACATCGAAGACGACGCGTTTACGGGCGGGTTCGGGGAGTTCGATTGCGTAGTCAACCTTGGCGGCGAGGTAGCCTCGCCCGGCTAGTTCGTCGCGGAGGATTGAGGCCGCGTCGTCTGCTCTTTGGGCGTCGAAGACACCAGCCATCCATTGCTTGCGAACCTTTTTCTGTACGGAGGCGATTGGTTTGAAACCCTCGTATACGAAATCCACTTTCGGACCCGGCTCCACGTTCAGATCGAGGTCGACCTGCCCGGCGTTGGTTTCGCGGTTGAGGCGGACGCGGGCTTCCAGATGGCCGGCATCGGCGTGTTTATTGGTGATTCGTTCGACGCCGCGGCGCACTTTGAAGAAGTCGTAGGTTTTGCCTTGGCGGGCCGCCAACCACTTCGAAAGTTGCTCCGGGGTGAAGATTTGCGTTCCATTAAACTCCACTTGGCCGATTTTTTTCTTCTCTCGCGCGGCGGTGGAGGTTGGCTCTGGAGGAGTGCCGCCGAACTCCTGGCGACGGGAGAAATCAAAGCGATATGAGTTGTCGGATTGCTTGAGGGCACGGGTGCGGAAGCGCTTGGAGAAATCGTACTGGCCGACGAGGATTTGATCTCCGGAGTCGGTGAGATTCATGGAATAGATCAGGCTCAGTTGGCGCGTCAGATTCTGGCCGACGGTTAATCGGGCCGAGGGGTCGGACTCGTTGGCGATGAGATTGGGCTCAATCCGAACTTGGGATAGGCCGGTTGCTCGCTCCAGGCCGCGACCGAGCGATCCGCCGACGCGGCCGGTGACGTAGGAGAGAACCTGCTCCTTGGCGACATCCAGTTCCTGCCCTTGGAGTTCATCGAGCGTGCGGCCGGTTAGCAGAACGGCGGCGATGTCTGGTTCGGGCAGGTCAGGATCCGACCGCAGGGTGGTTTGGCGCTCTTTGCCGGAGCCTTGGACGGAGAGGGTGACATCGTAGCCGGAGGCTTGTGTTTTGGCAACGACATCGAAGGATGGTTCGATGCGGTTTTCGTCGTTGAAGGTGAGCACGCCGCGGTCGACGAGATACTTGCGCTCGTTGAGGTTGAGTTCGCCGCCTTCCTCGATGGTCACGCGGCCGACGAGGCCGGGCCGGTAGTAGGTGCCGGTGAGGCGGGCGTTCATTTCGAGTTCGGCCTTCGCGAGATTGTTCTCAATCACGAGCGGGTTCTCGGTTTTGATGGCGACGCTGTAATCGAGGCGTTCGAGGAGGGCCGAACGGTCCTCGCTGACGTCGACGCTGGCGGGCGTGTTGAGGACGTTCAACAGGCCTTGGTCAAGGTTCACCGGTTCGGTATAGCTGCCTTCGACAATGGTGACGTTGCCGCCGAGGAGCAACCGTTTGCCGACGGATCGCAAGGACAGATTGGCGTTCGAAAGCGTTTTCAGGTTCGCCGGGAAGTCCAGGTAGACGCCCTTCGAAGCTACGTTCAAGTTGACGTCATTGCCGTTGAGCGAGAAGCCGCCGGAGCCGGTGAGGGTTCCCCCGTTTACGTTGCCGGAGAGTCGAGTGAGGACCGCGCGCTCGGCGGCCAGGTCGAGGCGAAGGCTAAGCTTTTCGGCCTGGAAGCGGGGCGAGGTGATGCTGACGTCGGCGTCGGTGATTTGCAAATAACCCTGCGCAGCCGGAGCCTTCACGGTGCCGCCAACCGTAAGAGCCACGATGGTTGCGCCCTGCGCTCGGGCGGTATTGGTGAACGCGGAGAGCACTCCGAGGTCGATATTCGAATCCAACTTTAGCTGCAGCGCTTGGGCCCCGGTGAGTTGGGCCGTCCCAGCAAGACTGACCTTAGCCCCTTGTCCGGCGAGGCTGAACTGACCAACCCGGATGGTGCCGGCGTCGACGTTCAAGAGGGATTGGCCTTCCTGCGTTAGCTGGAATTTTCCGGCGCGTATTTTGAGGTCGTCGAACCGGACGGTGCCGCGGACGGCTTCTAATTCTGGCCGCGCGGATTCGAGCGAGGCGGTGAACGAAGTTTGGCCGCCGATTGTTTCGGGAACGCCTTCCAGATGAGCGAAGTTCAGATCTTTTACGGAAAGCTCGGCGCTGGCGGCCCCACCTTTCCGCATGAAATCGAAGGGGAGGTTGGCGGGCAATAGGCCCAAAGGGACGGTAGCCCGGCCGACGATGTTCGCATTCGCCCAGACCGCTTCGAGGGACTCGATCCGGAGGTCGCCGTCGCCCAGGCGCGCCTGGAGTTTGGCAGCGGAGACTGGAGAGATCGACGGGTTGAAATAGAAGCCGTCGGAGAGCGAGAAGTTGTTTTGCGGGTCGAGGGCGTAGCGGTCGGCTTGGAGGGTGCTGCGGACTGTGCCGGAGAACTTGAGGTCACCGGCGGCGGCTTCTTCGGGGGAAGGGCGAAGGGCTCTGTGCGCCGTCGCCAGGTTCACTTCGCCGGCCAGTTTCAAGAGGCCGGGCGCTTGACCCTCGGCGGTTAAGCGGGTGCCCGGGCCGACGACGGTGGCTGGTTTCAAGTTGATCTCGCCGTTTTTGTAGCTGGCTTCCAGTGGGCCTTCGGTGCGAATTGGTTGCCCTTCGACGAGCATGGAAATCGAGTCGGCGCGGAGGGTGGCTTGGCTCTGCTTCCAGTTGGCCGCCTCACCGGTTGCCTTCACGGTGCCGGTGATCTTGACGGACTCGATTTCGGAGTTTTGAGCCTTTACGTCCAAGAGGAACGGGTAGGGTGCGACGGTGGAGGCGGTGGCTTCCGCGTTCAAGTTTTGTTTTTTTGCGGAGGCCGTTGCGTGGAGCGATTCGCCCTTCAGCTCGGCTATTACTTCGAGCGGTCCAACATCGTTTAGGTCGCCTTTCAAGTTCGCCTTTACAAGGGGCACGGCCAGGGTTCCGCCGCCTGTTGCGTTGATAGCGACGGTGCCTTTGGAGAGTTTCAAAGGATCGCTACGGAGCGTGGCCGTGAACTGTTTCGATTCGAACTCGTAGGTACCTTGGCCGGTGAGTTTTTCAGTGGCCGTTTTTTCGAGGAGGAGGTCGGGGACGGTGGCGGTGGCCTTATCGAAGGTAACGGAGGCGCTCAGCGTGCCGAGTTTTTCTCCGTAGGCTTCGAGTTCGGCTACGTTTACGGCAGCCACGCCTTGAGGACGGTCGAGCGTTCCGGTGAGATTGGCGGTGAGGTTTGCGATGCCGGAGATGGGGAGCGTCGTGAGTGATTCGGTGAGTCGGACGTTCACCGCTTCGGCCTGGAGCGATAGGGGGCCCTTGACGTCGAAGGAGCCCCGCGCGGTGATGCTTTGTCCGTTCCAGTTGGCTTCCGCGCGGTCTAGATCTAAACGATCGGCATTCGCTTTGCCCGAGGCCGAAAGCGCGATGCCCGAGATGCCTTCGGCACGCAAGTTGGTCGACTCCAGATTGAACTCGACGGAGGGGTGCTCGACGGTGCCGCCGAGCTTGGCCAGCAAGGTGACCGGCCCCGCAACGGGCAACTTCGCATAGGGCTGAGCGGCCACGTTCTCGGTACGCGCGGTAAGTTGGCCGCCGAGTTGCTTACGGGCGTTGACGGTAACGGTGCCGATGGCTTCGATGCCGCTCAAGGTGGCTCGGTCGACCTTTATGGTGGAGCCTTGTGCGGAGTGTGACACCCGAATATTGCCAGCGACTGGATAGACGCCAATTGCGGGAGGTCGATTGGCCGTGAGGGCAATCGCGGCGTCCCCGGTGGCCGCGGCGAAATCGAAGCCTTTCCACTGCGCCCGCACGGTGCCGTTGGCGGTACTGGCGAGCGTGGGAACGAAGCGGTTGACAGCGACCCGCTGGACGGCACCGTTGAACCAGCTAGGCCCCGCGGCCCCTAACGAAATTGCTCCGTCGCCGGAGGCGTTGGCGAGAGGGGAAACGAGGTTGAGGCCTTTGGCGGTGATCGTAGCCGTCGCCGGATCGTAGCCGAAATCGCCGGTGAGATCGACGTTCTGGTACGTCTGCCAGCCCGCGCCGGTGGCGGCGACTTTGGCGCTGACGAGGGGTGCTTTGGCGTTGCCCGTGATCGTTACTTCCGCGTGGACGGCACCTTTGAACTCCTTAGCGAAACGGTCGATGTTGACGTCAAGAATGAGCTTGCCGTCGAGGGCCGTTTCTTGGAAGTCTTTGGCGGCGAGGTAGCCAGTTAGGGTGGCACCGGGGGTCTGGAGGGCTAGTTCCAGTTTGGCGTCGGCTCGGCCGGAATCCAAGACGGCGCGGAACGAGTCCAAGGCGTAATCTTTGGCGGCGTAGATAGCGGAGCCGGGGGAGTGGGTTTCCAGCGTGAGTTGATGCCTCCGGGAGAGGCGATTACCGGTGACGTTGAGGTCCCATTGGGGCAGCCACACTTTGAGTCCGTCGCGCGCATCGTCGACGCGCAGAGAGCCCTGCGCCACTCTCAGACTTTCAACGAGGTATTCGAACGGTTCTCCGGTGCTCGATTGCGATTGCGGCAGGTTCGACAGTCCATTGGCGTCGATGACGATCCAGACTTCGGTCCTTCCCAGGGTGGCGTTCGAGACGACGAAGTGTCCGCGGATAAGGTCCCAAAGCGAAAGCTGCAGGGCGAGCGAATCAATTTTCGCTAAGGGTGCCATGCCCGGTTTCGGGGTGACGACGACGCCCCGCATATTGGCTTTCAACGTGAGCAAGTTAAAATCCAGGCCGGACGATTCGAGGCGAATGCCCTGCTGGGCCATGGCCTTTTGTAACTCATTAAGGGCCATTCGCTTCGCCGGCGGGGTGTGAAGCAGCGCGATGCCACCCAGCACGAGTCCGCCGATGGTTAACCCTGCTACGCGAATGTATTTCAGCCGCAAACGCGCTACCTGCTGGCCTTGAGGAAGGAGCGCACTTTGGCCGCGTCCGGCGATTTCGGCTCAAGGCGGAGGAAGTTGTTGAAGGCACCGACCATCTTGTCGGGACGCTTCGTGTTGCTATAGGCGAGGCCCGCATAATAGTACGCGTATCCGTTTTCGGGATCCTTTTCGATGGCCGACTCCAGGTGCGGCACGGCATCTTTGTACTGCTTCTTCAGGACGGCCAACATGCCACGATAGTACGGCAGATCCTCGTGGTCCGACTTTTGGGCAGCCACTTCATCAACGAGGGTCTCGGCGTCGGCGTATTTCTTCTCCGCCGCGTAGCCCGCGGCCAAGGCCAGCTTGGCGTCCGGGAAGTCGGGACTAACCGC
>JANODS010000713.1:0-4612 GCA_031412835.1 Acidobacteriota bacterium
GCGGCTACGATGGCGAACACGGTGTACGCGTTCGACGCCGATTCTCCCACGGAGTCGGCACCTGTCTGGTCGCGCACGGTGGCACCCCCGGCGCAGGGCGATTCGTGGACCGGTCCGGTGACCTGGGGGATCCTGAGTACCCCGGTGATTGACCGTACGACGGGGACAGTTTATGTAGTCGCGAAAGTTACAACGACGGCGGGTACGGTGCAGCGAATCTTTGCGCTCGACCTGGCCACTGGGGCCCTGAAGTTTAATTCTCCCGCTGATGTGACGTGGCCTGTCGCGGGAGGGGCAACGTTCACCACTTCGCCGGATTCCATTCAGCGGCCTGGACTGCTTTTGTCGAATGGGATTCTCTACGTGGCGTTCGCGAACATCTTGGTGAATCCGGCGGAGTGGCGATCGCAGGAGGGCTACTTGCAGTCGTTCGATGCGACGAATTTGCAGATACGGCATGCGAGCTTCCAAGTAACACCGAACGGGCTGAAGGGTGGCGTTTGGCAAGCCGGCCGGGGGCTGAGCGCGGATGCGGCGGGGAATGTGTATGTCGCGACGGCGGGGGGCGAATACAACGGGACGCAGAATTTCGGATCGACCATTTTGAAGCTTGCTCCGCGGACCTTGGCGGTCGTCGACTGGTTTACGCCTTCGAATTGGGATGCGCTGTATAAGGGCAATCTTGATCTTTCGGCGAATGGGGTGACGTTGATTCCAGGTACGAACCTGGCGTTCGCGGGCGGGAAAGAGGGGGTGATTTATCTGCTCGACCGTTCCAACATGGGTAAGCTGGAAGGCGGTTCGGCGGGGCCGTTGCAACGTTTTCAGGCTTCGCAGGGATGTGGGACCACCGACTGCGCGCAAACGCTGGGGACTGCGTTTTGGAGCCGGGCGGGCGGACTGGACGGGATTTTGTATGTTTGGGATCGGCGGGACTTCTTGCGGGCGTACCGATTTAACAATGCGACAGGCCGGTTCGTTTTGACGCCGACCGTGGGCAGCTTGCGAATCGAACAGACGAGCGGCCCGACGGTTTCGTCGCTGGGGGACGATGCGGCGACGGGGATCGTGTGGGCGGTGACGGTGCCGACGGACGCCAGTGGGACCTTGACGGAGGCGACTTTGCGGGCGTATGCGGCGGACGATATTACGCGCGAGTTGTACAACTCGGACAGCAACCGGGCGCGGGACCGGCTGGGCTTTTTCACCAAATTCGCGCCGCCCGTGGTGGCAAACGGAAAGGTCTACGTTTCGACGCATTCGAACGAGATCGTCGTATACGGTCGGCTTCCCTAGGCGCTATCATAAACTTCAGTCTGCATGCGCCCGTTTGTCATATTTTTCTGTATCAGCGCGGGGTTCGCGCAAGAGTGCCGTTTCGTCCCGCTGAGTCCGGCGCAGCCCCCTTTTAAGATTGAGGAGGGCGAGCGGGCGACGGAGTCGCAGACGTTTCAGACGGCTGTTTTCGCGGTGTCGGTAGACGGGTTGCCGCACTTGTTTGACACGGCGAGCCGGATTCGACGGATCGACGCGAATGGACGGATAAGAACGTTGGCGGGGACAGGGTTGCGGGCCGAGACGATGGGGCCAGGACCGGCGCTGGAGACGGCTTTGGCCAACGTGACGCAGTTGGCGATTTCGCCGACGGGCGTGGTGCACTTGGTGGCGGTGGGGCGAGTTTTTCGGATCGTGGAGGGGCGGATAGAGGCGGTGGCGGGATCGGGGCGGCCAGGCTTCAACGGCGAGGCGGGGGCGGCTTTGGAGGTGAACCTGGGCGGGATCGTGAACATCGCTTTCACGGCGGACGGGACGCTGCTGATCGTGGATGGGTTTAATCGGTTGCGGCAGTTGTTTGGCGACGGGGCGGTACGGACGATCGCCGGGTCGACGCGGATTGCGGCGGCGGCAGGGTTGACGGGAGATAACGGACCGGCAACGGCAGCGGCGCTATCGAATCCGCGACAGGTGATTCCGCTGCGTGACGGGAGTTTGTGGCTGCGGGATTTGGGGGGGCGGCACATCCGCAGATTGACGCCGGACGGGATCATTCGAACCGTGAATACGAACTTCGACACGGCGATCAGCATTCTGCAATTGGCCGATGGGACGCCTGCGGCGTCGACGGCGAATCGGGTGTTTCCGCTGCGGCCGGATGGGAATTTCGATACGGGCACGGCACCGTATCCGCCGTTTACGGGGACGCCGCGCGCAGTGGGTTCGAACGGGGATTTGTACTTTGAGGGGTCGGCGCGGCCGGACCAGCGGAATCCGCTGTTGAAGCTGGCGAATCGGGTGCAGACGGTGTTGGCGGGGGCTCCGGTGGCGGCGACGGTGGACGGACAAGCGCCGCCGTTTGGGCTGTACTTGGCGCGGAACAACTCGCTGTTATACTCGGCCACCGTTGACGGCAAGAGCGGGCTTTTGGAGGCGCGGGCGGGGCAAAGCGCGAAGTTCATTGTGGGCGGGGGGACGGATATTGGCGACGCCGACGGGAAAGCGGCGACGAGTTTGAGCATTTTTGGGCTGGTGACGTTTTCGGTGGATCCGGCGGGGCGGATTGTGGTGGTGGACGTGAATCGGCGGCGGATTTTGGTGGTGGGGACGGACGGGAAGGCGGCGGAGTTAAAGACAGCGGACGGGCAGCCGGTGGTCTACGCGCCGCTGGGTTCGTTCAATACGCTGCAGCGGATTACGACCGATGAGCCGGGGAACATTTATTGGAACTCGGCGGCCTCGACGCCGACGGGTGGAGTATTGACGGTGGAGGTTTCGGTGTGGACGCGGGCGACCCAGACGGTGAGCCAGATCGTGATTCCGGGACTGAATTCGATGAACCGTCTGGAGGACGGGACTGCGGTGGCGATTGTGGGGAACGCGACGAATTTTCGGAGTGCCTTTCGGCTGGCTCCGGGCGGCGTGGGCGATTTGCGCGCGGGCTTGCGATTTTTGCCGATGGCGTCGGTGGCACCGCCATACTTTGTGGCGGCGTCGCGGCTGTTTCGGGGGCAGCCGGGACAGATTGAATGGCTGGAGACGGCACTGACGCCGGACTACGTGACGTCAGGCGGAGGGAGCGTGTTTGTGCATTTTACGGACGGCGGATTTTATCGTTTCGAGGGGGCGGAGGCTTGCAGATGGACGGCGCAGCCTAAGGTGAACGCGCTCGTGAATGCGGCGAGCTATGAGCATGCGAACACGATTTCGCCACGGAGCTTGGTGACGCTGTTTGGGACGGGGTTGGGCCCGGTCGAGGGGCAGGGGCTGATTTTGGACGGATCGTTGCGCGCGGGGGGACAGCCGGCACCGTATCCGGCGCTCGTATTGGGGAATTTTTCGGGGACGATTCCGCAGTCGGCGCTGACGGGGACGACGCTGCCGGTGGTGTATTCGAACGAGGAGCAGGTGACGGTGGCGACGCCGGTGACGGCACCGGCGGGGAATTCGTTTTTGCTGTATTTTACGTGGCAGGGGTTGCAGTTGATTCATCCGGTGACGATGCGGGTGCAAGCGGCGACGCCGGGGGTGTTTGTGGGGGTGCAGGACGGGAACCGGGTTGCGCTGTATGCCACCGGGTTGGGGGCGTTGACCGGCACGCTGGGGATTGGCGAGTTTGTGCCGACCGAGACGCTGTTGCCGACTACGAACGCGGTATCGGTGACGATTGGCGGCACGGATGCGACGGTGGAGTTCGCGGGAGGGGCGCCGGGCTTGCTGGGCGGGGTTTATCAGGTGAATGTACAGGTGCCAGAGGGGCTGACGGCGGGGCGGTATCCGGTGGTGGTGACGGTAGCGGGCGAGTCCAGCAAGGCGTACGATTTGACGCTGCGGTAGCGGATATACTGGCGGGCATGAACTTTCGTTCGGCTGGTTTGGCGTTGCTGTTGATGACTAGAGTGATGGGGGCGGACTGGCCGCAGTGGCGGGGGCCGGGGAGCCAGGGCATTTCCGCGGAGACGGGGTTGGCGACGGAGTGGAGCGCGAAGAAGAACGTGGCGTGGAAGGCGGCGCTCTCCGGCCGGGGGACGTCGTCGCCGATTGTGGTGGGCGAGTTGGTGATTGTGACGTCGCAGGTGGGCAGCTACGAAACGGGCAATGGGACCGATCCGCGGCTGGCGCGAGATGACAAGGCGCTGGCCGGGCGGGAGAACGCGATTAGTGTGGCCCCGGAGCCGAGCGGAAAGCTGTTGCTGGTGGTGGAGGCGTTTCGGCGGGGGGACGGGAAACGGGCTTGGGAGTATCGAACGGCGGCGACGGGGGAGAGGCCGGAGTTACACGAGAAACATAACTTGGCGACGCCGACACCGGTTTCGGATGGGAAGCGGATTTACGCTTGGTTCGGCAATGGTCAGGTGGTTACTTTGGACTTGGCCGGGAAGGAGGTTTGGCGGCGGCATTTGGGCCAGGAGCAGGGGTCCTTCATGAACCATTGGGGGCATGGGAGTTCGCCAACGCTTTACCAGGGGATGTTGTTATTGCTATGTGATCATAGACCCGGGGCTTATTTATTGGCGTTGGACGGGGCGACGGGTGAGGTGCGGTGGCGGGTGGATCGGGGGAAGGGGCGGGTTTCGCATAGTACGCCGGTGGTGGTGGCGGGGCCGAAGGGGGACGA
>JANODS010000714.1:0-3716 GCA_031412835.1 Acidobacteriota bacterium
GGTGTTGGGGGGTGGTTTGATGGCTGCGAACTGGGGGGGGGGTGGTTGGGGCCAATCGAATTAGGCGATGGCTTGGGCGGCGGCGGCGGCGAGGAGCCAGGGCCAATTGTTCGATTTGGCGGTGGGTTTGGGGAAGGTGGCGAGGACGGGTTGGAGAGTTTGGACGGTTTGGAGGGTGGCGAGGCAGGATTCGCAGGCGAAGTAATGAAGCTCGAAGGCATCGCGGGTGGGTTCGTCGAGTTCTTCGACGAGGTAGCGTTCGATGATGTTTTCCGAGGTGACTTGGTGGCAGGTCATGGGGTGGTTAAAGGGGGAGTCGTTGGCGTGGGTCCATTTGTGACAGCGGGGGCGGCGAATTTCTCGGCTAGCGAGCGGAGGAGCCGGGATTTGCGTTGTCGGACGGCGTCTTCGGTGAGTCCGAGGAGGGGGGCGACTTCGGCGGGGCGGAGGCCTTCGACGAGGATAAGCCAGAGGAGTCGTTGGTTGGGGAGGTCGAGGCCGTAGAACTCGTTGCGGACGGTGAGAAGGAGTTCGGGGGCGACTGAGTGGTTGCGGGGAGGGAGGGTTAGGAGTTTGGCGTTTTGGCGGAAGGCTTCGGCGAGTTGGTTGCGAGCGATGCCGAGGACGAAGGCTTCGAGGGAGTCGAGTTCTCGGAGGCGCCCGGCGCGGAGGGCGAGGAGTGCGGCGACGATAGTTTCCTGGGTGAGCTCTTCGATCCAATCCGGGGGGGCCTGTCGAGCGCGGAAGAAGGCTTTCAGGCGGGGGAGGAAGCGTTGGGCGAATTCGTGTTCGAGGGCGGGGGAGCCCGATTGGATCCCCTGGACGACGGCGATGGAGCGGGGCCACGGCAATTTTTGAGGTTATCACATGCGAACGACCTCCCCACTCCGCCGGGGGGAGTACTTCCAGGACCTGGGGACGAGGTAGAAAGCTACTA
This sequence comes from Acidobacteriota bacterium, assembly GCA_031412835.1. Lineage (GTDB taxonomy): Bacteria > Acidobacteriota > Terriglobia > Bryobacterales > Bryobacteraceae. Next base: position 938 of record JANODS010000714.1, read on the forward strand.
GACGGTCGCTAAGGCTAACTGACAATCGACGGCGACTAGAAGTACTGTTACTCTCATCTCAGCGATGTTAGCCAGAATCCTTATTTTCTCCCTTGGGCTTGGCGGCGTAGTGGCTGCCCAGACGGTGACGGTGGCGGTATCGCCGACGACGGCGACGAATCGGGTGGGTGAGACGCGGACGTTTGTGGCGACGGTGCGGAACACAGCGAACACGGCCGTGAGTTGGACGACGACGGCGGGGACGATTACGTCAGCGGGGGTCTTTACGGCTCCCGCGACCCTACCGCTGGGTGGGCTGGCGACGGTGCGCGCGACTTCGGCGGCGGATCCGACGAAGTTTGCGACGGCGGTGGTAAGTGTGCAGAACCCTAGGCCTACGATAACTTCGCTAAATCCTACGTCCGTCAATACGGGGATGCCCTATACTCTTTTGATTAGGGGGACTAACTTCCTGCCGACGAGTACAGTTACTTTAGAGGGAGCGGCGGCGGTGGTGAATTACTTGGGACCAACGGATTTGCAGGTTTCGGCGGTGGCGACAAATTTGCCGGGGAATGCGATTGACGTGATTGTGTCAAACCCGGACCCGGGGGCGTCGAGCAGTGGGACGTCGGGGGTGACAGTGTTGGCGGCGGTGCGCGTGACGGTGAATCCGACGGGGGCAACGATAGCGGGAGGGGCGAGTTTGCGGTTTACGGCGGCGGTGGCGAATACGAGTGTGACGACGGTGAATTGGTTTGTGAACGGGGTCCAGGGGGGGAACGGCGCAGTGGGGATAATCGACGGAGCGGGACTTTATACGGCACCGGCAACTCCGCCGACGGGGGGGCGGGTGGAGATTAAGGCGGTGAGTGTATTTGATGGGCGGGGAGAAGGGATGGTGACGGCAACGTTGCAGAACGGGGTGCCGGTGTTGAGCGGGGTGACGCCGGACACGATAACGGTGGGCGCGGATCCGGTGGGGGTGTTGCCGTTTAATCCTGGGTTGCTGGTGCCGCAGACGGCGGGACCGGGGGGAGCGACGTTTACGTTGACGGGTGCGTTGTTTGCTCCGACGGCGCGGGTGTTCTTGGGTGGCCGGGAGCTATCCACGACGTATGTGAGCAGTACGCAGTTACAGGCGAGGGGTACGATGCAGCCGGTGGTGGGTCAGATGGCGATGTTACGGGTAGTGAACCCGGCCCCTGGGGGCGGCGAGTCGGCGCGGATATTGGTTCGTTTTCAGAATGCGAGGCAGCTCGTGAGTTACGGGACGGCGGTGCGGTTTTTGGAGCAGGCGAGCTTTGGGGCGGCACCGGAGGCGATTGCGAAGGTGCAAGAGTTGGGCCCGGCGGGTTGGCTGGCGGCGCAGTTTAGCTTGCCGATGACGCCGCTGCCGGAGGCGGCACCGGCGGTGACGCAGGCAAACGGGAGCGTGTCGCAGGAAGGGATGAGTCGGCTGCAGACGGCGTGGCTGACGACGGCGCTGCGGGGGCGGGACCAGTTGCGGTATCGAGTGGCGTTTGCGTTGCATTCCATGATCGTGGTTTCGGCGATTGATTTGGGGGAGCATCGGCAGTATGAGCCCTATCTGCGGATCTTGCACGAGGAGGCGTTCGGGAATTATCGGCAATTAATGCGCCGGATTACGTTGAATCCGGCGATGGGCCGATATTTGAACATGATGAACAACGCCAAAGCGAATCTATCGCGGAATACGGTGGCAAATGAGAACTATGCGCGGGAGTTACTGCAACTATTTACTCTGGGATTGGTGGAGTTGAATCTTGATGGCACCCCGAAGGCGGGGAGCCCGGCGACTTACGATGAGGGGCATGTGGCACAGTTGGCGAAGGTGTTTACGGGATGGACGGCGGCACCGCTGCCGGGGGCGCAGCCGCGGTTTTGGTCGGCGGAGAACTGGGGCGAGCCGATGGTAGCGATTGAAGCCGAGCACGATGCGACGCAGAAGAACATATTGCCGAATGTGACGTTGCAGGCGGGTTTGTCGGCTTCCGATGAGATGAGTGTTGCCCTGGATGCGATTTTTAACCATCCGAACATGGGGCCGTTTGTATCGTATCGACTGATTCAAAGGCTGGTGACTTCGAGCCCTTCGCCGGAGTATGTGGCGCGGGTGGCGCGGGTGTTTAACAGCAATAGCCGGGGTGTGCGGGGTGATCTGAAGTCGGTGGTGGAGGCGATTTTGTTAGATGCCGAGGCGGGGACGCAACCGGGTCCATTAGTGGATTTGCCGGGGAGCCAGGGTACGTTGCGGGAGCCGCTGCTGTTGACTTTGCAGACCATGCGGGCTCTGGATATGCAATCGACGGGGGCGCTGGCGAATACGATAAACGGGCTAGGGCAGAACCTGTTTTATCCGGGGAGTGTGTTTAGCTACTTTTCGCCTTTCTCGCAGCCGGGGCCGGAGTTTCAGACATTGAATGCGACGACGGCTTTGAACACGGTGAATTTGATGTACCGGTTGACGAGCAACGGGACGGGTTCGGCGGCGGTGATGGATTTGGGGGGGTGGGACCAGTTGGCGACGAACCCGGATGCGCTGGTGACGGCGGCGGCGAACGCGCTGGCACGGGGGGTGTTGCCGGCGAATGTAAGGTCGTTGATTTTGCAGGCGGTGGGGCTGCAGACGAGTAACCGGATGAAGGCGATTACAGCGTTGTATCTGGTGGCGGCGAGTCCGCAAGTGTTAGTGAAGCGGTAATAGGAGAAGGCATGGCACAATCAGCAGCGGGTCGACATACGGGATTGCTTGGCAATCGTCGGGAGTTTTTGAAGA
>JANODS010000715.1:0-1521 GCA_031412835.1 Acidobacteriota bacterium
ATGTCGATGGCGCGGCGGACGTTGCCTTCGAGGCTTGCATTGAAAAGACGGGTTGGATCGGGGAGAGAGGCGCCCTTGGCAAAGGTTAGCTTGACGACCTTTTTGTAGGATTCTCCGGTGCAGAGGATGCCGTGGTGGGACCAGACGGGGGTGCTCCACTTCCATTCTTCGAGGACGTCGGGGACGGCTTCGTGGATGAGTTGGCGGATTCTTGAGAGGGCTTGGCCGCGCCAGTCGCCGAGTTCGTCGAGTTTGGCCGAGATGAGTTCTGGGGCTGAGAGGGGCGGGGTTTGCATGTATCTACTGTACTGCGACGGAATTGGGCGTTATGGGATACTGGGAAGGTTAAGGTAACTTGGGTTGTCCGAACCTCGACCAATAGAATTCCATGAAGATTCAGGCAATCGTTCATAAGGCCGAAGAAGGTGGTTTCTGGGCCGAAGTGCAATCGATCCCAGGGTGTGTGACACAAGGGGAAACGATGGAGGAGCTGCGGTTGAATTTAGCTGAGGCGATTGAGGGATGCCTTTCGGTTCCGATTGAGGAGCCATTGTCATCGTCCGACGACCAACTGATCGAACTGGCGATTTGAAGACCCTCACTGGCAAGGCTTTCGCTCGGCTGCTGGAAGCGAACGGGTGATCGTTACAGCGTATTCACGGCAGCCACCATATTTACGCCAAGACAGGGAGCCCGGCAAGGATTTCGGTGCCCATTCATGGCAATGACCCGCTCAAAGCGGGATTGCAGCGTAACTTGATGAAACTGGCGGGACTCTCGGTGCAATAGCGGGACTTGTGTGAGCCGTCAATCACGGCCACTCTCCAGAAACTCCGCTGTAAGTTGTTAATTCTTCGTTGGTCAACCAAACCCGGACGGTAGCGGCTCGGGAGCGGCTGGCGGCTGGTTTCTGGCTCTCATGACTCGCCCCACGCGTCGAGGACTTTTGAGGAACACGCGCACAACGGACTCGCTTCGGCCCGCAATTTGCCGGTAGGAACGCTCTCGCCGCGCGAGGGACTCACCGCCAGCGTCGTCGGGGCGGTTGCCACCTCCAACCGCGGCAACGTATGGATCGGTGGCATGACGTCAATCAGTCTGCTCAATAGTGGAAAACTCTCCTCAATCAGCGCGAAAAACGGGCTGCCAGGGAAACGTGTCACGTCATTGTTGGAAGATCATTCCGGACGTCTATGGATTGGGTCTGATGCGGGAATGTCCGTGCCCTCGGCGGTCATTCGGTATAGCGACCACAATTTTATCCAAGTGCCGGGCCGGTTCCCTGCCGGGGATTGCGTGGCGGGAATTCGTTCGGCCGTAACGGTCGAACTATGCCACGTTGAGCATTTTGCTGGCGTAATCCCGCCCACTCGTCGGAGGGGGCAGCGGTTTGCCGTCGCGGTGATAGAGATCAATGACTTCGTCGACGGCGGCACATAACTGCTCGAACACCGCCACCTCGTGCTGACCATGGCAGCCACCGTAGAGCAAGCCAGGACAACTGCCGACGAAGCACCCGTC
>JANODS010000716.1:0-1013 GCA_031412835.1 Acidobacteriota bacterium
CGTATAGTTCGTGATGTGCGGGCTCGCCAGCGACCCATTGTTCGCAAACCGCCGCGGCGGCACACGCCCATCCGGCAGCCTCGGCTTGTCCTCATCCACCGGCCCCCCGAACTGCACCCGATACCCCGGCGGAATCGCCGCCTGAATCTGCAAGTACACCTGGATATGCTTCGCCTGCGCCGCCCGTATGAACCGCGCGATAATCGGCCCCTCCCGCTCGGTCAGCGCGTCCGGCTCCGAGGGCTGATACCGCAGCCCCGCATACATCCTCTTGTCCGGCCGAAAGCTCGGCGACGTCCGCACGAACAGCTCCCGCTTGCCCCACTGCGGCCGATCAAGCAGCCGCACCGACCCCGCTCCCGCGTCGATTGGCGGCTCCCGGCTCCCCGTCTTCTCGTCCGCCGGCTCCATCACATACGGCGACGTCGCCACATGCGTCACCCCCGCCGCCGCGAGCCGATCCAAGATCGCCTCGACCCCTTCATTCTGGATCGACTCCGGCATCACCGTTACGCCCGTCATCATAGCCATTATTCTTCGCCTCGACCTCCGCCCGCTGCGGCCAATATCCTATTGAACCAAACCCGGCACTCGGCCACAGCCAAACGCCCTCATGGTCGAATGGGATCGTGCTACGAACCCGCCCGTAAATGCTACCCGTCGGGTACACGCGCCTCCCATCCCCGATCCCGCGCGTTGTCAGGCGCCCCCCGAAAGAAGATCCTCGCGTTCACATGGCAATGGGTCCGCACCGCCGTCTCCAGCTCGCAGTCCCGATACCCCTTTGGCGCATACAGAATCCCGTTCCCGTTCGCCCCCACAATCGCCCCGTCCCGCAGTCCCCACCCGTCAATCGAGTCGTATCGGTCCCACCGCACCACCCCCGGCAGCTCCTCAATCTCCATCTTCCGAATCTCGAACGGGTGCCCCAACTGCGCGAAGCGGATGAACCCCGTCGCCTGCCCCTCCACGGTCGTATCCTGCAGCAACTCCCCGTCGATCTCCACCCGCAG
>JANODS010000717.1:0-4448 GCA_031412835.1 Acidobacteriota bacterium
CCCTTCCCATTGTTCCGAAATAAGAAAAAGCGTCCCTGCGTCAGCCCCCGCGGACCGCAGTTCACCGGGATCCCCTTCCAGTTACAGTTCGGATTCTGCCCCGGCTTCGGAATCCGCTCCGGATCAAAATCCACGTAAGTGGAAAGGAACAAGTCCAAATGCCCGTCCCGGTTTGTATCGACAAACGTGCAACCCGTCGTCCAATGGCGCCGCGGCAGCTCGAGACCCGCCTCCTTCGTCACATCCGTAAACGTGCCATTCCCGTTGTTGCGGTACAGCACATTCTGGCCCCAGTACGATACGAAGATATCGTCGAACCCGTCATTGTTGTAATCGGCGACCGCCACCCCGCAAGCCCACCCCTGCCGAGCGAGACCAGCCCTGATCGTCACGTCAGTAAACGTCCCGTCCCGATTGTTCTTGTACAACCGGTTGATCGCCTCCGGGGGGTTCGTTCCGAAACGCGCCCCCGACGGGATGAACAGATCGAGCCAGCCGTCGTTATCGTAGTCGAGAAACGCCACCCCTGATCCAGTGGTTTCCAGCAAATAATCTTTCCGGTCCACGCCGCCGTAGATCACAGGCGCGGTCAGCCCCGCCGCCGCGGCGACATCCGTAAAGCGGCTCTTAAACGGCAGTCCCGACGGCTTACCCTTCGGCTGCGGCTTCACGCCGCGCGAGGCTACGCCCTGAAAGAAAACAGCGAGTAGATCGCGTCGAGAGAAAGGCACAGGCCTATTTCATCATGATCGATTCGTTATTGGCTTGTCGTTGCAGTTTCGCCACTTTGGCGAACGCCAGCTTAGCATCGGCCGCGCGGCCCAGCGCCTGGAACGCCCGGCCCAGTTGATAGTGGACCGGCGCCTCGTCCGGAGCCCGTTTGGCCGCAGTTTCGAGCAACTGCAAAGCGGCCTTGGCGTTGCCCAGCAACAGTTGCGCCTTGCCCAGATAATAGTGCGTACCCCACAGGTCGGGCCGCGCCGTGGTCACGCCCGTCAGCAGCGGAATGGCCGCCTTCGGATCGCTCTCTTGCACGAGCAACGCACCGAGAAAATACTGCGCCTCCACGTCGTTCGGGTTATCGGCCAAAGCCCGGCGAAGCGCCGCAACGGCCTCTGCCGACCGGCGCAGGCTGATCAACGTCTTGCCCGTTTCTAGCGCATTACCGGACTGCACGAAACTTGCCAGCGCCTTATCGAACACCGCTGCGTCGTACCAAACCCGGCCCTCCAAGTAATGCGCCTGTGCAGCCGGAAGAACCGAATAAAGCTTAGCCAGCGTCGCTTCGGCACGAGGCAGATCCTTCTGTTTCACATAGGCCAGCGAAAGGAAATGGTAGACAGCGGGAGTCGGCGCAAGCTGCTCAAGGGCGGCCGTCGCAGCAGCTACCTCCCCGGTCTGCAATTGGCAAATCGCGTGCAGTTCGCGAGCTTGCGGCGTCGAAAGCCGCGCGAACAACGGCTTCGCCTTGGCGTAGTCGTCAAGTTTCAAATGGGCCAGACCGAGGTTCAACAGCAGCCCGGGTTCGTCCGGAGCCAAGCGCAGCGCGCGCTGATAAGTATCAATCGCGAGCGCGGGTTTGTTCTGGCGGGAGTACAAAACACCCAGGTTTCCCAGCGCCCCCAGGTTGTTCGGCTCCCTACGAAGCACTTCTCGAAATCCTGCCTCGGCTTCCGGCAGCCGATTGGCCTGCAGCGCCTGAGCAGCGTCAGCGAAAACTTGAGGGGTCGTCTGGCCCTGCCATAACAGCAGGGCCAGACAAGTTACGAGGACCATGTTCTGAGGTTAGAACAAGACCTTGATCCCGAGTTGCAGCGTTCGCGGATCACGCGTAGAGTTCACTTGGCCAAACGTGCCACGGGTAGCGGCGGTCGGCGCGGTGTTTGGGTTCGGCACATTCAAGCCGGTGTTGATTCCGGCCCATTGCACCTGGTTGAAAGTGTTGAAAGTTTCAAAGCGAAGCTGAACGTTCACCCGCTCATAGAACGTCGTCGTCTTGATCATCGAAATGTCCCATTGCCTGATGTTCGGGCCACGTAGAATGCCCTCGCCGGTGTTGCCGAGCGTACCCTCCAACGGGCGCGCAAACGCGAATACGTTGAAGTAATCAAGTTCGCTCGGGTTAGGGTTCTTGATCTCGGTCCCGCCAATGTAGTTAGCGCGCGGACCGCCCCCCAGCGTGCCGGGGTTGCCGTTCGAGGTGATCGTGAGCGGCGTGCCGCCCCAGTAGCGAACGATGCCGTTCACCTGCCAGCCGTTGGTAACGGCCTTGACGAAGGCGTTGCCGTTAGCGAGCTTCGGGAACTCGTAGATGAAGTCCATCGTCACAATCTGCTTGCGATCAAAGTTCAACAAACCATACTCCCGCTTGCGATCAAAGGAATAGGCCAAAACGTTGGCGTCTCCCTCGTTCACGCCCTGCGCTTTCGACCAAGTGTAGTTGAAGTTGCCGGTGAAACTCTTCGCAAACCGTCGCGTCACCCGCGCTTGCAATCCGTTGTAGTTTGACGTCGAACCGAACTCCGTCACGTTCACGTTGCTGTACCCAAGATAAGGCCGTAGCGCATTCGCGACGCCGTTAACGGACGTCAAAACACCCGGCTGCAGCGTCGTGCCTAACGGTAGTTGGTTCAAATCGCGACGGTACTGAAGATGCCGACCGCGATTGCCGATGTAGCTGACGTCGATCGAAGTCCGCGCCCCCAGTTCCCGCTGGACGCCAATGCTCCAGGAGTAAATCGTGGGGATCTGACCCTCGGCATCAATGCCCACAATCCCGACCGGCGCGCGGCGCCCGCCCGCGATCAGGTTCGTGTTGATCGCGTCCACCCGGCCCGCGTAAACCGTCGGCTGGAACGTCAACGGCGGATTGCCGAGCCCGTCAAAGCTATTCGTCGCTTGCCGAATGCGCTCGTAGAACATGCCGTAGCCACCGCGAATGGATGTCTTTCCGTCGCCAAAAGGGTCGTAGGCGAACCCAAAGCGCGGACCGAGGTTGTTCTTCCGGTGCTTCACCCCGCCCAACGGCAGGCTGCCCTTGCCCTCCTCCACCATCCCATTAAACGGGTTGCCCACGCCAGGAACAATCGTGCCGATCGTCAGACCGGGGTTGATGTCGATCCGGGCCGCATTCGCAGCCTTGTATTCGCGAGGGTCAAAATATTTCAGCAAAAACATTCCGTAGGTATACGTGGGACCCATGTAAGCCCACCGCAGACCGGCTTCAATCGTCAGCTTCTTGTTCACGCGCCAGGAATCCTGCGCGTAACCTTCCACGCCGAAGAAGCGAAACGTGCCGAAGAACCGGCCGTTGGCTTGGTTGACCGACGTGTAGTTGCCCACCAGCAGATTCGCAAACGTGTTGCCCGTCGACAGCGGATTATCGGCCGAGTCGCCAAAGTTAAAGTTCATCGCGTCGGTCCATGACGGCTGTTGCCCGTTCAAGTTCATGTTGAAAAACGCGCCAAACTTCAGCGTGTGCTTCCCCATGTTCTTGGTCAGGTTGTCCGTCCACGTGAACTGCTTGGCTTCGCTGAGCCAGCCGGCCGCAAAGCCGGGGTAGTTGCAACTGCCGATGCCGCAGTTAAAGCGGGGGAAGCGGTTGCGGAGGTTCGCCTCGGGGAAGAACTCCGGGAACGTAAAGCCGAGCGAGGTCCGGTCGTAAAGGGCCTTATTAGCGCTCTCCTGGACGTCGACGAGCTGCGTCAGCCGGTTATAGCTAAAGATGAACTCGTTGGTCGTGGTCGGGGAAATGACGTTGACCAAGTTGTAGCTCCACGAACTGCCCGGCTTGCGGCGGAACTGGGGGAACACCGGGTACGGCGTCGAGGCGAAAATGCCCAAACCCTGCTCCTCGTGGTTGGCGTCGTCGGCCCAACGGAAGAAGAAGTTGGCGCGATCAGAGATCGTGTAGTCCAGACGAAGTACCTTGCCTTCCTTGTTGAATCGATACGTGTCCTGGAAGAACGAGCGAACCGTCTCAGGAACGTTCGGGTTCGGTACGGTTCCTGCGTATTGAGCGCCGCCGATCACTTTTAGGAAGGCGGGGGTGTTGTTCGACCATTGGTTACGCGGAATGATATTCCCGATATACGGCTGGCCGCCGATGATACGGCCGCCCGCTTCGCGAACCAAGCTGCCCGGCTGAAACACCTGACCGATGCGGTAGCCCGTATCGACCCCCTGCGCCGTCAGAATGTTGCCAGCGCGGTAGAGTCGCGAAAGGTCGCCAGTGAGAACGTCCGGATGGGGCAGGTCAACGAAGGTACCTCCGGAAGGGCGAGTCGCCAACGTCTTCTCGTAGTTAAAGAAGAAGAAAAGCTTAGGGTCTTTCCTGCTCGAAATTTTTGGGATCACCAGCGGACCGCCGATGTTCGCACCAAACTGATTAAAGCGTAGCTTCTGCGTCGTTCCGGTCCGGTCGAAAGGCTGCCGGGCGTCGAGAGCAT
>JANODS010000718.1:0-1879 GCA_031412835.1 Acidobacteriota bacterium
TCAGGAGTTGCAGGATGGATTCAGAACAGTACGACCCCGGATTGTTGCAGTGGGCTCCGACGCTGAACGGCGATTTGCCAGAAGTCCTTGTCGAGCGTCAGCACGACGCGTGCTTCGGACTCCGCCAGATCCAATAGGGCGACGTCGCTTGCTCCGGCGAGATCTGTACGGGCCCACAGATCGTCGTGGCCACCATTTCGAGTCGCATCTATTGGCCTCGGGAAGTTCTCATCGGCGAGCAAACGCATCTACGCGGGAATCGGGAACGCCTTGTATTCGCGGGCAAGATAGCTGGCGTAGGACAAACAGGCTAGGATGTCCTCTCGCGTCAAGCCAGGGTAGTCGGCGAGGACGTCATGCTCAGACTGGCCAGCGGCCAGAAGTCCCAGGATGAACTCGACGGCCAGACGCGTCCCGCGGACCACTGGCTTGCTCGCCAGGATCCCAGTATCGACGACGGTGCGATCGGACAACGGCATAATCGTAGTCTACCGTGCTCGTAGCCGCTTCGGTGCTGCCGCGGCCCGCCGCTGAATCTCTCGTTCTGGCGGCACCCCACAACCTGATAACCGGCCAAGTTGCCGTCGACCACGCCAATCCCATAGCCGCCCAACGGCCGGCCTTAACGTCGCCCTCCGCTGCTTCTAAGACGTCGAATGGGCCAGCTCCAACGACTACGACTGGTTCGACCTTTTCCATCCCCCCATTACGACCATCATCCAGCACAACTATTCCATCGGCGAAGAGGCCGTCCGCCTCGTCCTCCAACGCATCAGAAAGCCCGACCGCGTTTTCCAGCAAATCACCATCGAACCTCAGCTCCGTATCCGCGGCTGAACCGACGTCCTCCACCTCGCGACCTTCCCAAAAAGCTCCGATTCCGATTCACTCTTCGCCCACGTCCCGCCGTCGAGCGCCGCACTGAACCAACCCGACAACCGCCCCCTTACCGAACGAGCCGCCGTCACCGCCGAACCAGCCTAACGCGGAAGAGCCGCCGAATCGATCACAATCCACTCCGTCAGCCGCAAACGATACGCATTAGAAGCGCCCCACCGGCCAAATGATCGCCTCTTCCATCGAACATTTTCGCCGTGCCTGCTTATTCTGCGCCTGCCCGTGTTCGCAGGGGATACTTGTCCCCGGGGCACCGGGCGTTCGGGGGTGCGGCTGAGTTGGCGCGATTTTCGAGGATTGCAACCATCGCGAGCGGACTAAGCCTAAGACGCCCGGCGAGGCAGGCCATCGACATCGGGCCCATCTCGCCCGCTTGCGATCGCCTCTCACGACCAGTCAAAGAGCAATCGCCACCTATCTTCTCGCCAAAACTTGGCTACTCGTCGCACCATGCAGCGATATCGTGCTGTGGCTGCACCACTTCCACTCTCTTCATTTGGTCAAAAGAGGCTTGGAACCTCGCGAGCACCATGAAGAACCCTGACAACGGAAAGAGGCTTGGCTCTGGAATCGTAGATGATTAAGTATGAGCCGACTGGCCAAAATAGAACCGGTTGATCAGTCAGATCTTGACGGGAGTGGCCCATGTTAGGATTCCCGGCCAGAAGCTTGCACGCATCGAAAAGTCTGAGGCGCACGTTTCGGGCCGCCTTGACGTTGTCTTCGGCAATGTAGGCCCAGATGTCGCGGACATCACTCGCTGCCTCCGGCGAGAGCTTGAAGCTCTTCATTCCGACGGTCGAAGCCTACTCTCGACTGCGGTTTCTTCGCTTTCTAACTGCCTGAAGAACTCGTCTCCATCAACGCCCTCTCCACGCTGGAAGGAGTCTAGGCCGACGGCAATCTTCTTCCGAAGTTCCTGTTTTCGGAGCTCCATCAGATCGTCCCGGTCAGCCAAGAGCCGGAGAGCATCGCGAACAAC
>JANODS010000719.1:0-4704 GCA_031412835.1 Acidobacteriota bacterium
GAGGACGGCGAGGAGGTCGTAGATGCGCTCGTGAAGCCAGGCGGCCATTTGGGAGGAGACGGAGACGTTTTCCGAGCGGGCGATGAGGTAGGGGCGGACGAGTTCGCCGGGGCGGCCGAGGAGGACGATGGCGGTGAAACCGATAAGGGTGTTGGCGAGGACGCGGCGGAAGGAAGAGTTGGGGTTGACGGGGCGGAGCATGACTTGCCAGCGGAGGACGCGGCTGATGTAGCTGGCCATGATGATGGCGGCACCGGGGAGCATCCATCGCCAATCGATGTGATTGTAGACGTCGGCGAGGGCGGCCCAGTCAAATGAGGCGAGGCGCTGCCAGGAGAGCCACACCAAGACGGGTATGATGAGGACGGCCAGGGCGAGGGCCCAGCGACGGATTAAGGACGGGGTGAGGACTTTCAAGAAAACAGTCGTTACAATGAGGTTCGGCCATTCGGCGGCCAAAACTTCTCGCGAACTTATTATGCCAAATCCACGTACTTCTTTACGAGCGGCTCGCGAGCGAGCCACTCAAAGGAGACACGGGAAGGCTTTATGGCGACGGGCGCACCAGTTCGATTGGGGTTTTGGGCGGCCGGAGAGGTATTGACGCCTACTTTCCGCGGGAACCATCGCTTGGACCAAAGTTTCGACCTTGATATTCGGCTGGTGGAGCGCTGTCTGGCGGGGGATGAGACGGCGTGGGAGGACCTCGTTAAGATGCACACGAGGCGGGTTTATGGGATTTGCTATCGGTTTATCGGTACTGACAGCGAGGCGCAGGACTTGACGCAGGATGTTTTCATGCGTCTTTTCAAAACGTTGCGAACGTTTCGGGCGGGGGAAGGATCTTTCCTTGTGTGGCTGACGCGGATGACGCGTAACTTGTTGATCGACAATTATCGGCGGACGAAGCAGGCGCGGGTGACGGATTCGATTGAGGACCAATTGCCGATGTTGGAGGAGCGGGCGGGGGGAATTGGGGGTAGGGCGGACGGGATGCTGGCGGGGCGGGAGGCGAGCGAGTTGATTCAGGGAGCGTTGCAGAAGCTTTCGCCGGAGTTGCGGGAGACGGTGATTTTGCGGGATCTGGAAGAGTTGGATTATAAGGAGATTGCCGAGGTTTTGAACGTGCCGGAGGGGACGGTGAAATCACGGCTGAACCGGGGACGGGCGGAATTGGCTCGATTGCTGAAGAAGTATCAGGTGGCGCTCGTATGAAACTGAGTTGTGCCGAGTTTGAGATTTTGCTTTGCGACGCCGCTGACGGGCAACTGCGGGGCGAGGCGGAGGCTTCGTTTGCGGGGCATCGGGCGGAGTGCGCGGGTTGCCGGGAGTATGCGGCGGATGTGTTAGGGGCGGTAGCGTTTATGGGCCGGGCGGCGGTGGTGGAGCCACCGCAAGAGCTGATCACGAAGATTCTGTTTGATCTGCCCGGGGGGAAGAGCACGGCGGGAAGGTCGAAGACGGGACTTGTGGCGGTATTGGGCCGCTGGTTCGGTCCGGTTTTGGCGCCGCGGATGGCGATGGGAATGGCGATGACGGTGTTATCGCTTTCGATGTTGGCGCAGGTTTTTAAAGTGCCGGTGCGGCAGTTGAAACCGTCGGATTTGGATCCGGTGAAGATTTGGGTGAGCGTGGACGATCAGGCGCATCGGGCTTGGGACCGGGCGGTGAAGTACTACGACAACATTCGGCTAGTGTTTGAGATTCAGAGCCGGTTGCAGGAATGGACTGAGCAAGAAGAGTTAGATCGGCAGCAAAAAACACGGAACGACGCAGAGAAGATTTCCGTACCTACTGATGACCGTAAGCTATTGAAATAAAGAGAGTTCAGGGGACATTGCCATGGAAGAGAACGTAAACCAAACGAATGCCGCGCCGACCGGCGCAGCGTCGAACGCCGCGCCCGAAGGCACCGCGTTTTGCCGCATCTGCGGGAAGCAGCTATCGTTGGCGGATCAGCGATTATCAGCGGGTACGGTTTACTGTGCTGAGCATGTGCCCGCGGCGGAAATGCCGAGTTCGCCGTGGACGTCGGCACCGATGCCGCCGCCGCGGGTGAGCAACCTGGACTCGAGTATCTCGCCGGGATTAGCCTTCATCCTGGGACTGTTGCCGGGCGTGGGTGCGATTTACAACGCGCAGTATGCCAAGGGCCTGGTCCATGTGGTGGTGTTCGGGATGTTGATCACGTTGGCGAACTCCGACAACGTGGGCGACTTGCACATCATGTTCGGATTTATGATTCCGGCGTGGGTGATCTACCAGGCGTTCGAGGCTTACCACACGGCGCAGCGGCGACAGAAGGGCGAAGTGGTGGACGAGTTCTCTGGTCTGGTCTCGTCACAGGCGGGGCAGGGCGGGATTCCCGTGGGTCCGCTGGTTTTGATTGGACTCGGCGTGGTGTTTCTGCTTAACAATTTTGAGTTGATCCGGATTTCGCAGATGGTGCGGTTTTGGCCTTTAGCTTTGATCGGGGCAGGAGTTTATCTGTTGTACGTACGGCTGCAGGCCCCGGTGGTACCGGTGCAGGAGGAGGTGCGTCGTGAACAATAATCTATTTGCTGCGATTCGTGGTCCGATTCTCTTGATTACGGTGGGCGTGCTGTTTGCCCTGGATCATAACGGAGGCTATGGTTTCCGGCAATCTTGGCCGATTTTGTTGGTGGTGCTCGGGATTTTGAAACTATTGGAGCGCACGACAACTCCGACGGCGGTGGCTCCGCCTCCTCCTCCGCCGCCGAGTTCTTCGTTCGGAAATCAAATGCGGGGGGGGAACTAAGCCATGCGCCGCGCGTCAATTGTCGGACCGATTGTCTTGATCGTGATTGGCCTGTTGTTCCTGCTGCGGAACTTCATGCCGGGTATTCAACTGCTTGATTTCGTGAGTGCGTATTGGCCGTATGGCTTGATCGCCTGGGGCTTTCTGCGGCTGGTGGAAGTGGTGATGGCAAACCAGAATGGGCAATTGACCGCAAAGTCTGGGATTTCGGGCGGGGAGTGGGTGATGATTATCTTCATCTGCTTGATTGGTTCGAGCGTGTTTTGGGGCGTGAAGCAGCGCGACATGTGGAGTAACCGATTTTCGCTGGGGGCGTGGGAGATCATGGGGGAGGCTTATGACTACCCGGTGGCTGGCACGCTGAAAGCTGGGAAAACGCCGCGGATTTTGATCGAGAACTCACGGGGGAATTCGAGAGTGATCGGGACGGACAGCGAGGACGTAAAAGTGTCCGGGACAAAGACGATTCGGTCGATGAACCGGACGGACGCGGATCGGGACGATAAGAATTCGCCGTTTGAGATTGTGCAGCAGGGCGAGATTCTGGTGATTCGGACGAACCTGGAACGGGTGGGATCTGGGCCGCAGTTGAAGGCTGATTTGGAGATTCTGGTGCCGCGCGGGGCGCGCGTGGAATCGAAGAGTCGGCATGGCGATTTGGAGGTGGAGAATATTGGCGGGGACGTGGAAGTGACGAGTGAGAATGCGGGGATTCGGCTGAATAATGTAGGCGGGAATGTGCGGGCTGATCTGCGGCGGAGCGATGTCATTCGCGTGGTGAACACGAAGGGCAACGTGGAGGTGAAGGGTCGGGGGCAGGATGTGGAAATTGAGAATGTGAGTGGAACGGTGACGGTGAATGGGGCCTATTCCGGCGATATTTCATTTCGGCAGATCGCCAAGCAGTTGCGGTTTGAAAGTGCGTCGACGAACCTTCGCGTGGAGAAAGTGGCGGGTGTGCTGCGGATTTCCGGGGGGACGATGACGGGGAACCAGGTGACGGGTCCGGTGGTGCTGCGGGCGAAATCGAAAGATGTCGAGTTGACGGATTTCACGGATTCGGTGTCGTTGGACGTGGATCGGGGGGACATTACGTTGCGCCCGGTGCGGACGGCGGTGGGCAAGATGGAAGCCAAGACCAACGCGGGTGAGATTGAACTGGTGCTTCCGCTGGCGGCGAAGTTCGAAATCTCGGCGAAGACGCGGAAGGGCGAGATTGAAAATGACTACGGCAGCCCGCTGCAGGTGAAAAGTGAACAGCGGGGGGCGACGATGAGCGGGAGCGTGGGGGGCGGCCCGATGTTAGCGCTGGAGACGGACCGGGGCACGATTCGGGTGAGGAAATCGAGCGAACGGTTTGAGAGCAGTGAGGTGCCGAAGCCGGCGGAGGCTCCGGTGCCGCCGGTTGCTCCGGTTACTCCGAAGGCTCCGGTTACGCTGGAGCGGAGTGTGCAGTAGAGTAATCTTGGATGACATGACTCGACGAATTTGGTTATTGAGCGCGGGACTGCTGGGGGCAAAGACCCGGGAGGACCGAGGGTTGGGCAAGTGGCGGTTTGTGGCGGGGGCTTCGATTTACGAGTCGGGGCCAGCGCCGCGGGAATCGCGGCGGGAGTGGGTGAAGGACGGGGATGGGGTGCGATTTTTGCACGACGGGGTGAGCGCGGAGGGGAAGGCGTTCCATACGGAGTTTACGGCAAAGTATGATGGGAAGCCGTATCCGTTTGTGGGTGGGACGCTGTACAATACCGTGGCGCTGCATTGGAAGAGCGCGGACCGGGTGGATCAGGTGTTTCGGAAAGATAGGGTGGTGACGGTGAAGGCGACGCGGACGGTTTCGGCGGACGGGACACGGCTGACGATTGATGCTCGGGGGACCGGGGCGGCGGGGAAGCGGTTTAAGAATTTGCTGGTGTACGAGCGGG
>JANODS010000720.1:0-2029 GCA_031412835.1 Acidobacteriota bacterium
ATCGGAAAATCTTGCGTCGAATTCATAAAGTTTCCGTCTGGATAGGTCGATATAGCAATTAGCCTCGTGGACCGGGAATCCAAATCCTTGCGCTCTGAAATTCAACTCGAAAGTGAAATCGACTCCGAAGCCCTGCTAAACCAGTTCAACCGTTTAGTCCAGGAACTGCTCCGCGGCACCATGACCCGCAATACGTTCCGGCCTTGGGAGATCGAAATTCTTCTCGATATCGAAACCTGTCAATTAAAGGACGGGCAGAAGCGGGAAACCATGCGTCGGTATCAACGCGCCGTCCAGCGCCAGATGGAAAAAGGCGTCGCCAAACCGATGAAGCTCTCCGAATACCTCGAAGCCAATCGTCTGAAGCGCTTGCCCATCAACTAGTCCGTTCGCCGATTTGTCACCCATGCGGCGTCCAGGCAAGCTATCATGGTGGTTTAGTTTCTGGGAGGATTCATGTCGTCTGCCTCGGACGCCGCCGAGCGTACAGTTTTCTGCGTCAAGCTCAAAAAAGAGCTTCCCGCCTTAAAAGAAGTTCCTTTCGAAGGTCATCCCCTTGGCCAACGGATCTACGACAACGTCTCCCAAGACGGCTGGAAAATGTGGGTCGAGCACATGAAAATGCTCATGAACGAATACCGACTCAACCTCGGCACCAAAGAAGCCCAAGACTTCCTCATCGAACAAATGGAACAGTATTTCTTTGGGACCGGCGTCACCCTCCCTCCGGGCTATACCAGCGAACCGGCTAAATCCTAGCCCCTTTCCGTGTGCCCACAGTTCTTATAGCCTTGACAAGCGCTCGGCAGTGCACAATACTGCTCGCTTGAACTGCTCGTTCGTACTACCCTGATGACGCGGGCAGCGGTCTACCCTTACCAGGGAAGACTGTTGCCCGATTTTTTGTGCCCGTCCTCGGAATGCTCCTCTCCAGCTCCACCTACTTCCTCTTCCTCACGGCCCTGTTCTTCCTTTACTGGCCGCTGTCGCGGTGGCGTGCCGCTGGCCTTGCCGTCCTGCTCTTCGCGAACTACTTTTTCTACGCGAAGTGGGACCTTTTCTACCTTTTCCTGATCCCGCTTTGTTCCACGATTGACTTCGCCATCGGCCTCGGCCTCGGTCGCTTTCAAGGCCCATCAGTTCGAAAGCTACTCGTCTTTCTCAGCCTGCTCCTTAATCTCGGCATGCTCGTGGCTTTCAAGTACATGCCGTTTTTCCTCGAAAACTTTACCCGCCTCTCCGGCCGCCCGGCCCCCCTCTGGCAGTGGACTTTCCCGCTCGGCATCTCCTTCTACGCTTTCCAATCCCTCACGTACACGATCGATCTCTATCGTAAAGACGCCAAACCCACCCGCTCCCTCCTTGCCCATCTCACGGCCACTTCCTTCTTCCCCACCATTCTCGCCGGGCCCATCACGCGCGTCTCCGACCTGATCAAACAGTTCGAAAAGCCCAACAAAGCCCTCGACACCGCCGATGGTAGCCGGGCCCTGTTCCTCATCGGCCTAGGCCTCATGAAGAAGCTGCTCCTCGCCGACTACCTTGCCGAAAATCTTGTCAACCGGGTCTTCGACTTCCCTGGTCTTTACTCCTCCGCTGAAGTGCTCACCGGCGTCTACGCTTACGCCCTCCAGCTCTATTTTGACTTCTCCGGATACACCGACGTCGCCATCGGCTCCGCCTTGCTGCTCGGCATCAAGCTCCCCCAGAACTTCAACATGCCCTACGCCGCCGCCAACATTAACGACTTCTGGCGCCGTTGGCACATCTCTCTCTCCAACTGGCTGCGGGACTATCTCTTCTTCTCCCTCCCCGGCAAGCGGAACGCGGTCATGCCCTACTGCAACCTCATTATCACCATGGCCCTCGGTGGGCTTTGGCATGGAGCCAGTTGGAACTTCGTCATCTGGGGCTTGCTCCATGGCGTCGCACAAGCCGTGGCCCGTGGTTGGCAGTCTTGGCGCGGCCCCAAAGCCACCCCTTGGACCCCTGCCTGGTTCCGTACCTTCTGCACCGTCCAGTTCGTCTG
>JANODS010000721.1:0-1271 GCA_031412835.1 Acidobacteriota bacterium
CGCCCGGCTCAGCCGAATCTGCAGCGGATGCAGCGCATGATACGAACTCCCCATCCCCGTCAGCACCACCCGGTCAAACGCCCGCCCCGCCACTAACTCCCGCACCCCGTCGCCCGAATCCCGCAGCAACGCCGCCGTCCGTTCCATCGCTTCCGGTTGCTCCAGCAAATCCCGTAAATAGGCGCCTTCAATCACATTCCGTTTCATTCACCCTCGTATCTCATCTGCGCCCCTCGTGCCGCGCCAATCAATCCCGCTTCTCGCCCCAACTCCGCCCGCCGAATCAACCCCGGCCGCTGCGGTATCATCCCCGTCGCCCGCTGCGCCCGCTCCGCCGCCCCCTCCAACCACGCGCTCCCACCCGCCATCACCCCACCCCCCACCGCAATTCCGTCCGGTGCCAGAAACGTAATTAAATTCCCCAACCCAATCGACAAATACCGCGCAAACCGCCCCACAGCCTCCCCCGCCCGCTCCTCCCCCGCCGCCGCCCGCCGAAACACCTCCTCACTCGAGCACCCTTCCCCATACCAACTCGCCACCGCCGTCCCACTCCCGAGCGACTCCCAACACCCCCGCGCCCCGCAATAACACTCTGGCCCCGCCGGGTCAATCGCCTGATGCCCCATCTCGGGATGCGCCCCGCCCGCCCCCCGGTAAATCTCCCCATTCACAATAAACCCCGCCCCAATTCCCGTGCTGACAGTCACATACAAAAATCGCGTACACCCCCGCCCCGCCCCGTAAGTCGCCTCCCCCAACGCCGCCGCATCGCAATCGTTTTCTAGGCAAACCAGCACCCCGAACCGTCCAGACAACCGCTCCACCAGATCGAACCCCTTCCACCCCGGCAGCAGCGCCACATCCCCAATCCGCCCCGTCCCCGGATCCACCGGCCCCGTACATCCCACCCCAATCGCCACCGTCCCCCGCAGCCTATCCACCATCCACTCCAACCCCGCCTCCGGCCCCTCTGTCGCGCACTCGCCAGCCGAAACCACCGTCCCCTCCGCCGTCACCAAACCCACCGCGATCTTCGTCCCCCCAATGTCCACCGCCCCGTAGAGTCTCGTCGCCATCCCGCTAGTCTAGACCACCCGTTCTCTCCAGACAAGCGCTTGACTTCAACCCCAGACTCCATTACCCTCCTGAAATCACATGTCGCGTCTCCTCGTCCTCCTCTTACTCCTCTCCTTTCTCGCCTTCAGCCAGCAGAAAAAGGTCTATCTCGCCCTCGACGACCATACCGACTACATGTGGACCGGTGACGA
>JANODS010000722.1:0-4368 GCA_031412835.1 Acidobacteriota bacterium
GCGATGGCGGCATGGTGCACCTGGGCAAGATCAAGGCACTCGTAGATTTGGACCTGGGCCACACAATGGTTTCTGACACGGGCATAGCGGCCCTGAATGGGCTCACGGCGCTCCACCGGCTGACGCTCAACCACACCCTGAGCAAAGGCAACCTACCGTCGACGATGCCAATCGAAGAGTTGGAAATATCGAACACGACGTTTGACGACCGGAGCGCAGCGGCGCTGGCTAAGATGCCGACGCTGCGGTCGCTGCGGCTGGCCTATACCGACATCACCGCGGACGGTTTGAATGCACTGAGCGCTTTGCCGCTTCGCAAGCTCGACATACTTTCGAACGACATCGGCGACGAGGCGATGGTCTTTATCGGCAAGATGACGACGCTGGAGGAGTTGTACCTGAGCTACTGTCGGCATACGAATAAAGGGCTGGCAGACTTGAGCGGGCTGACGAACCTTCGAGTGTTCGAATCGGTACGGACGCGACTTGACGATAAGGCGGTGCCGTACTTAAATGGCTTCGCGAAACTACGGCGATTGAACCTGGACTACACCGGCTTGTCGGATGAAGGCTTGGCGGCGTTGCAACTGCCGGACCTCGAAGAGTTGAGGCTGGACACGGCGAACCTGACGGATGCCGCGGTGGAGACTCTAGCGAAGTTTCCGCAGTTGAAGAGCGTGAATCTTTATCACACGCTGATTACCGAGGCTGGCTACAACAAGCTGAAGGCGGCGAAGCCACAGTTGGACATCGTGTTTGATCGGGATTCTTCGATTCCGCGCCGGAGGAAAAGCTAATGTGGGCGACGATGCTTCTGCTGGCGGCGCTGGCACCGCTGGATTGGGTGAAGGAGCTGGGCGGAACGGCAACGGCCGATGGGCAGGGCCGGATCGTATCGCTCGATTTGAGCCGAACCTGGGTGAACGATTCGGACCTGCAACGGGTGGGCACCTTCACCGAGTTGCGCAGCTTGGATCTATCCCACACGCGGGTGACGGACCTGGGCTTTGTGCATTTGAAGAAGCTGCGCAACGTGACGTCGATGAACCTGTACTATGCCGAACTGGTGGGTGATGGCTCCTGCGCGGTGATGAAGCTTTGGCCGAAGTTGCAGACGCTGAACATGCGGGGCACGAAGGTGACCGACACCGGCGTCGCCCATCTTGCCGGGCATCCGGAGATGACTTCAATCGATGTCGGCTTCGCGTTGTTTACGGACAACGGCGTTGAATATTTGGCTTCCATGCCGAAGCTGCGACACATCGCCTATGGCGGGAACAAGATGACCGATGTCGGCTTAAGCCCGCTGAAGCTGATCCCCACGCTGCGCGAGCTCGACTTGGCCGGCCAGCAACGGACGGACTCCGGTCTGTGGCAGGTGACGATTACAGATCGCGGCCTGGAGTTGCTGGGAACGATGAAGGATCTGGAGCTGCTGGACCTGCGCAACGCGAAGATCACCGATGCCGGTATTGACAAGCTCTTCGCCCTGCAGCGGCTGAAGCACCTGAACGTGACCAACACTTTGTTGACAGACGTCGGAGTGGCGAAGCTGAAGGCGGCGCTGCCGAATACGCGGATCGAGGCGGGGAAATTCGAAACCGTGAAACGCTAAGGGCGGGGCAACGCGAAGTTGTAAAGGTGGCCAGTCGTCCGAACCCACAGATGCCCGTCGGCGATGGCGGGCGTAGCGAAGACCTCTTCGCCGAGGTCGGCCGAGGCCGCGACGCCCCACTGGGCCCCGGCTTCGAGCACGGAGACGTTGCCGTTGCGACTGATGAAATAGACCTTGCCGTCGCCTGCGACCGGAGAGGCATAGTATTCGTCCAACGCCCGCGGCAGGCGACCCTGCTTCAAGAGCTTGCCGGTGGACGGGTCCAGCGTCTGCAAGATGCCGCCGTTGCGAACGAGATACAGCACGCCGCGATAGAGCAGCACTGCGGGGACATCGGGGAGCGACTTTTCATAGCGCCAAAGGACGTGCGTGTTTGTGACGTCGCCCTTGCCGCCGAGCCGGATGGCCATGGTCGCGTTCGAAGACGTGCGGCGCATGGAATAATACTGCCAATCGCGCTTGTCGAACAGTCCGTCTTTGTTGAGGTCTTGCATCTCCCAGTTGCCTGGGTGGATGGGTTTGGGCACTTCGTCCTTCGATAGCTTGCCGTCTCCGTTCTTGTCGTAGAGCCGAATCATTTCGGCGAAGACGGGGAGCTCCATCCGCTCGCTGGCTTCGCCGCCCGGTGCCCAGCCGTTGAAGTAAAGCGTATCGCCTTCTATGACCGGAACCGACTTCACCTGATACGTCAGGCCTCCGACTCGCCAGACCACTTTGCCGGTCGAAAGGTCGTAGCTATCGAGTTGATAGGAGCCGGGGACGATGAGCTGATGGCCATGTGCAATTGGTGTGGAAAAGCTGTGGACGCTGTCTGGGCGGTCCGCCTTCCAAATCGTCTTGCCGGTCTTCGGGTCGACGGCGAGAAGGAACGCGCCTTGATCCTGATCGCAGATGAGCAGCAGCTTGCCGTCGGCGAGGACGGGCGAGGCACCCATGCCATGGAAATTCGTGAAGGGGCCGAGGGGGACGCGCCAGCGTTCCGCGCCGTCGGCGGTGTAAGAAAGCAGACCGTACCCAGCGAAGAAGACGTAGACGTTCGAGCCATCGCTGACGGGGCTCGGCGAGGCGGGGTCGTTCAGCGTGTGGCGCTTTTCGTCTTGATTCGAAGGGGCATCACGCCGCCAGAGCAGGGCGCCAGTGGCACGGTCGAGGGCGAACGTGAAGAGCTTCCCGCCCTCATGTCCGGTGAGGAAGATGCGGTTCGAAGTGACCACCGGCGAGGACTTGCCACGCGGGATCGCCTGCTTCCAAACGACGTTCTTATCGGGCCCGATTTCGCGCGGCAGCGGAGTCGATTCGGCGATGCCCGAACCGTTGGGACCGCGGAAGCGGAGCCAGTCTTCCGCCGAAGCGTAGGAGAACGTCAAAAGGAACAGCGAGGCGAACTTCACTTTTTGGATGATACAGAGATTTCCCGTCGACCGCCGACCGCGGCCATCCGATCCAGCACATTCTGAAGCCGGGTCCGCACTTCCGCGTTCTGCACCGGCTTGGTCTCTTTCGGATCCTTGGCCCAATTGACGAGGCGACCGTTATCGTAAAGCTTCCATTCGTGGTCGAAGGCGTAGCGCTGCGTGCGCGTCCAACGCTCTTTGCCCTGGCCGGGCCGGGGGTCGTACCAGGAGTAGATCCAAGGCCGCGGGACGCCGATCTTGCCGAGCAGTTGTGGCAGGAAACTAACCCCGTCCATGCGGCCCATGCTCTTGGTGGGGACGTTCGCGGCAGCGGCGATCGTCGGGAGGAAGTCGCAAGAATCGATGAGGTCGTCGTTGACCTTGCCGGCGGGGGTGACGCCCTTCCACCGGACGATCATCGGGACGCGGGTGCCGGCTTCAGTGGGCATCCCTTTGTCGCCTTGATACGGCTTGCCGTCCAATTGGCTTGTGATCGCATTGTTCGTGCCGTTGTCGCCGAAGAAGAGCACCAGCGTGTCGGCCGGGACTTGGCTCAGAACGCGGCCCACGACCTTGTCCATATACTCGACTTCGTCCTTGAAGAATCGATTGTCGGCCTTGAGTCGATTCGGGCCGTTGAACTCGGGGCTATCAGGAGTGGGGACGAAGGGATCGTGCGTCAGAGCGAGCGGCCAGTAAGCGAACCACGGTTTCGGATCCGGCTTCTTGATGAAGTTGAGCAGGAAATCGGCAAAGACGTCGTCGCCGTATTTGTCCTTCATCTTGGCGTCGAGCTTCCCATTCGTGTAAATCGTCGGATCGCCGTAGCGGGACCCTTTGTCTTCGGTATGGGCGGCGTGCCACACGCAATGTTCGTCGAAGCCGGCGTCTTCGATTCTTTGCCCCTTACCGCGCCACTCGGGCTCGAAGTCCGGCGGGTTGTAGCTCCAGAATTGCCACTTGCCGGCGATGGCCGTGCGGTAGCCGCCTTCTTGGAAAAGATGGCCAAAGGTGCGTTCTTTGGGATCCATGATGCCGAAGGCCTGCCAGTTGCGGAAGTTGTATTTCCCGGTCATCAATTGCATCCGCGTCGGCGTGCAAAGCGCCTGGGCGAAGGCATAGCGGAAGCGGACGCCTTCGGCGGCCAGGCGGTCCAGGTTCGGGGTCTTATAGCTCGTGCCGCCGTAGCAGCCGAGGCACTCGTAGCCAAGGTCGTCGGCCAGAATCAGCAGGATGTTGGGCCGCTTGGGCTGCGCGGGCAGGGCAGCGACGCTGGCGAGGCTGCCGAGGAACTGGCGGCGGTTCATCCGAAGATCTCAGGGATTTCCCGGGAGCCGCTGGGGAACTTCGAGAGCCCGA
>JANODS010000723.1:0-10625 GCA_031412835.1 Acidobacteriota bacterium
GTGCGAACTGCAACAGCGGCGCGGCGGCGAAGGATTTGAGGATTGTGCGACGGTCCATGGGCATGCTCCCGGCTGCGCGTGGCTCGTAAGGGCGGTGAGTGTGCGATGAAGCGGGGGAAGGAGCAAGCGCTCAACACCAAATCCGCCAACCCCCGAATTGGCTCCAGCAGTTGCCGTTCCTCTTTCACACTCGACGCCACAGACCGGTCCGCCCCTAACGGATGCGGTCGCCGCGTCTCGCTAAACCGCCGCAACAGCGACGGATCATCCGCCTCTAGGTAAACAAGCCGCGTCGGCAGCGCCTTCTGCAACTGCTGATACATCGCGGGGAAACGCCGCAGCGCCTCCCCCTCCCGTACGTCCACCACGAGCGCCGCCGAAGCAATCTGCGGACTGCTTCCCGTCAACTCCGCAAACTTTGGAATCAACTCAATCGGCAGATTGTCCACCGCGTAGTATCCCAAATCCTCCAGCGCCTTCAGCACCGTGCCCTTGCCGGAGCCGCTCATGCCCGTGATAATCACGAGCTCCGAGCGGCCCACCTTCTTCGCTGGAATTTTCTTCGCCACGTGCTCCCTACGCCTGGAAGAAGTCGAAGTCGCCGTCTTCCCGCCGAATCACCACGCTGATACCGTTCGTCTCCGCATCGCGAAACGCCACATAAACCACGTTCTTCCGGATCGCCACCGACACCGCCTCATCCACCGTCATCGGCTTCTTGCTCACCTTCGCGGCCTTTAGCTTTGGCGTGGCCGGAGCCTTCGGCGGAGCTGTCTTCGCCGTCTCCTTCGCCGCTTCCTTTGCCACCGTCTCGATCAGCTTCACGCCCACCCGAACCTTATCGCGCCGCTTCTCCCGCAGCTTGATCACCTGCTTTTCCAGCTTGTCCAGCGCCTCCGACAACGCCGGTAAATACGCCGGACCCTTCGCTAGCGACACCAGCGAATGATTCTGGAAATTCACCGTAATCTCAGCCTGCTTCACCAGACGCTTGTCCGTCTTCAGAATGACATGCGCCTCTTTCTCCCCCTTGCCGTCGATCATCTTGCCAAGCTTCACAAACCGTTTCTCGAGCTTAGTCAATTGAGCCGGGGTCAGCTCTCCGTTGGCGCCTGTATAGTGCAGATTCATAGTGTTCCTAGTCCTTCACGCGGCGTTGGTGCGTCGACGGGATCTTCAAATCTTCCCGGTACTTCGCCACCGTCCGCCGCGTAACATTGATTCCTTCAGCTTGTAATTTTGCGGTGATCTGATCATCGGTCAGAGGCTTAGCGGTGTCCTCATCGTCGATCATCTTCTTCACCATCCGCTTCAGCAGCAGCAACGGCGTCGAACTTCCGCTCGGCCCCTGCACCGCTTCCGAAAAGAAATACCGCAGCTCAAATACACCCTGCGGCGTATGCGCATACTTGCTCGATACCGCTCGACTTACCGTCGACGCATGCACGCCAATTTCTTCCGCCAAGTCCTTAATCATCATCGGCCGCAGCTGGTTGATCCCGTGTTCCAGAAACTCCCGCTGCCGATCAATAATGCACTGGCAAACCTTCAAAATCGTCTGCTTCCGCTGCTCGATGTTCTTCAGTAACATCGCCGCCGCGTTGAACCGATCCTTCACGTAATTCCGAACTTCCTTGTTCGGTTCCTGCTCCCGATCCAGCATCTTGATGTACTGCCGATTCAGCCGCAGTTGCGGCATGTCATCGTCGTTCAACTCAATGTGGAACCCATCCCCATCTTTGTAGATGTAAACATCCGGCTCCACTGACCTTGCCCCCGGGCCCGAATACTTCAACCCCGGCCGCGGATCCAGGTGCTTAATCACCTCTACCGCCGTCTGTATATGTTCCAGCGGCCTCCCCAAAGCCTTCGCCAAATCTCGATACTGCCGCATCTCCAACAGCTTCATGTGCTTGTCGAGAATCTGCCAAGCCACGCTCCCCACCGCGCGCCGATTCTCCAGTTGCAACAGCAAACACTCCCGCACGTCCCGCGCCCCTACCCCCGCCGGATCCAGCGACTGCACCTCTTCCAGCGCCTTCTCCACATCGTCCAGCGTGTGCGCCCCGTACGTCGCAATCTCTTCCAGCGTCGCCGTCACGTACCCGTTATCGTCCAGGTTCCCAATCACGCTCTCGCAAGCGTCCCGCACGTCTTCCGCCATCACCACCAAGCTCAACTGGCTCCGCAAATGGTCCGGCAGCGTCACCGGCGCCGATGCAAACGTCTCCCAACTCGGCTTCTCCGTGCTCTCCCCGGCCGGGCTCTTAAACCCCGGCTCCAGGTAGTCGTTGAAATAGTTGTCGAAGTCGATCTCGTCAAATGGATCCGTCGCCGCGGGTGCCACAATCTCTTCATGATTGCCCTCGGATACCGCTTCCGCCACCGCTTCGGCGTGGTAGTCCGCCTCGGTCCCCGACGCGGCTAACAGCTCATGGTCCGCTGGCGTCGTCTCCCGCTCTCGCTCCAACACTTGCTGCAACTCTGCCGGCGTCAACTCCTCCGACGGGTCCAGAGACTCCTCCAATACCGGATTCTGCGCTACTTCCTGCGCAATCATATCTCGCAATTCAAGGCGGTTCAGCTGCAGAACCGTCACCAACTGGACGAGGCCAGGAGTTAGGATTTGCTTCTGCGCGATGCCGACGTGCAGTCGCTGGGAGAGCATACTCATTTCGTACCTATTGTAGAAGATAGGCCCGTCAGCACGCTCAGCCTCTCATAAATCTCTTGCATCGGAATTTCCGGCAACCGCCCCGCCACTACCCCCGGGCCCCACACCGCGTACACCGCCCGATACCGCGTCGGCCAGTGCCCATGATTGCCAATTTCCCTCGGCTTATCCAATAACTTCACGTTTCCATATCCAAACCAGATCCCCTCCGCGCATTCAAACACCACCTTCGCGCCCGTCAAACGAGGTGCCAATCGCCTCACCTCCGCCGCTGGAATTAAGCGCCCGATTCCGTAACGCGCATCACCTTTCGCCTTTCGCAACCACGCCTCCCCCGCCGCATCCTCCCCCACCACATATCCCCCCATCGGCTTCACCCCCGCCGGGGCCTCCGTTTTCAGGTGCACCTCCGTCTTCGCCGCCTCAAATCCGTGGTCGGATACCAACACTACCCGCCCGCCCTTCGGCAGCGCCGCCATCATCGTCCCCACCAACTCGTCCGTATACTCGACCACCGCATTCGACTCCACCGAAAACGGCCCCGTCTCGTGCGCCTCACTGTCTAAATCCACGAGGTGCACGAGCAGAATGTCCGGCTTCTCCACCTCCAGCAAAAACCGGACCGCCAGCGTCCGCGACCGATCATCCATCCACTCCTGCGGAAAACTCGGGTACCGCGCCGCAATCTTCGCGCATAGGTCCGCCGGTCGCGCCTTGCCGCAAATCGAAGGCGTGTCCATCGCCCCGCCCCGGCGCTTCTTGAAATACTCCGGCAGGTTGAACGTCGCCGGCGCGTTCACCGTCACCGGCCAAGTAATCACCGCCGTCCGCAAACCCTTCTTCGCCGCGGCGTCCAAAAGCGACGGACGCTTCAGCAGGTTCACGTCCCAGTAGTAGTCGCCGCCCTCCTCCGCCGGCCGCCGATTCGAAAGAATGCCGTGCTCCTCCGCCGTCGCCCCGGTGATCAACGTTGTATGCGACGGCCAGGTCACCGTCGGCACCACCCCCCTCACCCCCCGTGACCACTGCCCCTCCCGCGTCAACTTCCGCAGATTCGGAATCCTCAGCCCCAACTGGTCAGCGTTCTCTAAATACCGCTGATCCAACCCATCCACGGAAACCACCAGCAATGTCGCGGCAAACAAAAGCATCATTTTCGTAGCACCGGCCACGCGCACAGCGCGGCAATCAAAATAAACACTGCTCCGGTCGAGTACGGTGAACCCGTACCAAAGTGATCAAAGACCAGACCCGCCCACAACGGCCCCACCACCCGGGTCAAACTCAACACCGCCTGCGTCGTCCCCAGGATCGACCCCTGCTCCCGATCACTTACCCGCTGCGAAATGAACGCCGTCAACGTCGGGTTCGTAAAGCTACTCCCCACCGCGATCAACGCGCACGCCGGATACATCATCCAACCCACCGGAGCCAGCGCCGTCACTACAAACCCCAACGCAAAAAATGCATACCCCGCCAGCGCCATCGGTCGCTCTTTCCATACCGGCAGCAACCGCCGCACCAAATAGCCTTGGTTAAACGCCACCATCAATCCGATGAAGGCAAACGCCCAGGCGTTCTCCTCCGGCCCCCAGGAAAAGCGCGCCAACGTAAACAGCGAAAAATTCGTCTGCAACCCCGCAAACGCGAAGTTCAGCAGAAACAAGCTCACCAGCAGCGCTCGCAACGCCGTATTCCGAAACGCAGCTACCACCGGCCGCAACGGATTCAAGTCGCTCCACTGCGCCGCCCCCGCCTTCCGCCGCTCCACCGGCAACGTCTCCGGCAACAGGAAATACGCAAACAACGAAGTGACCAGCGCCATCCCCCCCGCCGCATACGCCGGCGCGTGAAGGTCGATCTTGCTCAAAAATCCGCCCAGCGCCGGGCCAATAATGAACCCCAATCCAAACGCCATCCCGATCAACCCAAAGTTCTTCGCCCGGTCCGCCGGCGACGAAATATCGGCGATACAAGCCTGCGCCGTCGAAATGTTCCCGCCCGTTATTCCATCCACAATTCGAGCGAAAAACATCAGCCACAACGTCCCGGCCCAACCAAACAGAAAGTAGCCAATCGCCGACCCAAAGATGCTGAACACCAGCACCGGTCGCCGACCGTACCGATCCGACAGCACCCCCAAAATCGGAGTCGCCACAAACTGCGCCGCCGAATACGACAAACTCAGCAGCCCCACCGTCGTCGCATCACTCTGAAACTGCCGGACCAGAAACGGCAAAATCGGTATCAATATCCCTACGCCCAACAGATCCAAGAATACCGTCAAGAAAATCAGCGTCAGCGTCCGCCGCTGCACCTTCTCCTCAAGCAGTACGGGCATAGCGCGTCATCTCCACCACGGTCCGCGTCCCAAAGCCTTCCGGCAGTTCGTACCGGTCCACCACCTCGACGTGCATCCGGTGTCGCTTGATTTCTTCCGCCGCCGCCACAATCTCGGTCTCTACGTCCGGGCCCTTATAGAAAAGCGCCCTCGTCCCCGCCTTCACCGCCGGAGCAAACAAACCCACCGCCCGCAGCAACGGAGCCACCGCCCGAGCAGTCACCATATCCGCCTTCAAAATCTTTACTACGTCCTCTGCCCGCTGCGGCAGCACGCTGACGTTATCCAGACCCAACGTCGCCACCGCCCCGTCCAGAAACCGGGCCTTCTTCTGCACGCTCTCGGCCAGCACAAACCGCACGTCCGGCAACACCAGCGACAACGGCACCCCCGGAAACCCTGGCCCCGACCCCGCGTCCACCACCTTCTTCGCTCCTGCAAACAATCGCCACGGCGACACGGAATCCAGCACGTGCTTCACCGCCGCATCCCGCGGGGACGTGATCCGGGTCAAATTTAAATGCTCATTCGCCGCCACAATCAACGCCAAATGTTCGCCCGACTTCTCAATCACCCGGGCACGATTCGGCAAATCAGCTGGCAGGACCAGCTCCAACTCTTCTACAAAATTCATTCAGCGCTACTGGCCCTCAGCTATCAGCTTATCCAACTGCTCTAGCTGCTTCCTCACCGCGTCCGCATCCGTCGCCTTCGGGCTCGCCTTCAGATAGGCCGTCAAGCTCTCTTTTGCCCCCGGCAAATCCCGCTTCTGCGCCAGAATGATCCCCAAAACATGGTCGATCTTCGGCAACCGGTTCTTCGCGTCTAACTTCCGCGCCTCGCGGGCCGACTTCTCCGCCTCTTCCAGCTTGTTTAGGTTCAAGTTCGCCACAGCGTTGTAGAAGTACATCGTCGGATACTCAAACGGGTTCAGCTTAAGCGCCATCGCCGTGAACTCCGCCGTCTTCTCCCAATTCGCTTCCTTTGCGTAAATCCCCGACAGGTTCAGATACGGATTCACATACTTCTTATCCGCTGCAATCGAAGCCTCGAACGCCTTCCGCGCCGGTTCCGTCTGCTGGTTCGATTCATGAATCCGCCCCAGGTCGTACCACGCCGCCGCGTACTTCTCGTATAGCCCCGTCGCCTTCTCGAACTCCTTCTGCGCCTCCGCCAGCTTCTTCTTCTTGATCAACTCCCGCCCCTTCTCAAATGCCTTCCGAGCCTCCTTCGGGGCCAACCCCGACGTCGCGCTGAACGTAAATCCTTCCACGTTCGCCATCCGGTGCAGCACAATCGTCCCGACGTCCGGATTGTCCATCAACCGCCGCCCCGCCAGACTCACCACGTCCGAACGAAACCCCGGAAACACCGCCCGAATCTCACAACCCATCAACGCCTGCTCAATCCCTTGACCCGGAAAATTCCCTGCGCCCCGACCCTGCGGCATTCCCGGCGAATTGTTCCCAATCCCGTCAAACGCGCCCGAGTTCGTACTCGCGTCCGCCATCATCGCCGAGTTCCGTCCCAGCTCAAAACTGAACCGGCCTTTGGTATCCGTATACCCCTCCGGCCTCGGATTGCCATTGCAAACCCGCTCAATCGTCACTGGCTCCGGCGGCGGCGTCCCGTCGTCCAGCATCACTTTCCCGGACAGGAACAGCGAACGCTGCATCTCCGGCATCTGCTGCCGTTGTTGGTTCGGGTCCTGCCCCTGGGGAAATGGATTTCGACCAGGGTTACCCGGTTGTGTCGATGTCCCTTGACCAATTCCACCTGGAGACGTCGGTTGTTGTGTCGAACCGCCTCCCCCGCCGCCCGCTGCTCCCCCGCCACCACCACCAGTCGGTGCGGGTGCCGGGGCCGGCTCCTGCGCCTGCAAAACGCTAGCTAAGGCTAGTGCCGCCAGAGAAATTCGAATACGGAACATAAAATGCTCTCTCCTGCGAGTTGTCCTCAGTATGTCATAAGCCGTTCACGTCGAAAAGGTACATCTGCCGCCCTCCCGCGTGCGCCGAATCCACCACCACGCTCCGCCCGTCCGGGCTTGACCGCGGATGCGTATCCGCCCGCCACTCCCCCGTATACTCCTTCGGGGCCACCAGACTCCCCAGCGGCTTCCGTTCCCCCGTCTTCGTATCGAACAAGTAAACGTTCTGCTTCCGCTCCTTATCCGGATACGTATCGTTCAATATCCACCGGCTCCCCCGCTTCGGCAAGAACGTACAATGCCCGTTCACCGTCATCACCCCTTCGCCTACCACCTCCACCTGCGCCGTCCTATCCTGATACAAATAAAAGCGATCGCCCTTCGAAGGGTGCCACGCCCAGGCCAGCACGCTCGTTGCGTCCCGCCACACAAAATGCGACGTCTTGCCGTAGGGGTCCAGCACGTGTAAATCCTTCCCGCTCGAATTGGACGTGAACATCCGCGTCGAAAATCCAGCGCCTTCTTTCTTGCCCCGCCACCGATGCAGAAAGATGAACCGCCGATCGTCCGGTGATATCAGCAGGTGGTTGAACCAGTGTTTAGCGTTCTCCGAGTACCCGCCCGGATAGGCAATCGCCGCCGCGTCCGCCACAGAAATTAACAACTCCCGCTTCCCCGACTCCAAATCCACCTTCCAAATCCCCACGTCCTCCGGGATCAACTTCGCTCGATTCGGATCCACCACTCCGGCGTATCCATACCCCGGCCGCACATCGTTCAGCCGTCGAAAATCGCACACGATCCCCCACCGCCCGCTGGCCGCCAGCGTATAGATAGGCGAAGGAATCGTCCGCTTCCGCCCCGTTTTTACGTTGACGATATGCGAAACGAACTCCCCGTCCACCCGGTCATTCCAGATCACGTCGGTCTTGCTTCCCGGCACGAACTGCAGCATGCATCCCTGCTGCCAGTTCCAAGCCCGCGATTCGCCCAGATCGACCCACCGGTCATTGTCTTGCAAGTCGACCATCCCGACGCGAATCGTATCTTCCGCTTTCGGTGACCGGCCTTCAAAATCGACCTCGTTCCCCAGGACATAGCGGCTGCCCGGATCGAACTCCAGCTTGTCGTAGTACCCAAACCAGTGAAACTTCGGCCCCTTGGTAATCGCCCGCATGGGCACTGGCTGCTTCAACGCAAGCGAGGCGAAAAGTTGCCGGCGAGAAAACACCATAACTCGTTACTCCATCACAACTGCGCCCGCAACGCCACCAGCTTCTCCAACCACTCCCGGAAATGTGGACACTCCGCCCGCATCCGCTCAAGACCAATCGCCCGCGCTGCGTTCACCCCATCAAATACCTTCCGGTAACCCGGCATCAACTGAAGGATCCGTTTAGAGGGCGCGGTGTGAGGGGAGTCGTTAATCTCTTCGGGACTTCCGAAACCAGTTCGAATCTGCGCAAAACGCGGCTCCAAATCCACCCTCTCGACCGACCCACAGAATGCCGCGCTATCACTAAACAGCAACGCCTCAAACTCGTGCATCATGACGAATGGCAAGAAACGCGCCGAGCCAATCTCATCCTCCACCGCCGCTTCAATCTGAGCCGGACTTGATGCCCCTACCCGACTCGGCCAGCTAGTGGGAAGCCCATAGAAATCGACGAATGTCGTCACGACTACCCCCTCATCTTCGGAAAGATGTCGACGAATCTCTTTTTTGACCCCGGACCAAGCCCGACCGCCCCCGCGATGGCTCTTCAGTTGTGCATGACCTTGCAGCCGAGCAGCCACGCTGAAATACCCGTGCCCAATCAGGAACTCGCGCAATAGCTGGTCGACGAAATTCTTCTCCGTCTGTCCCTCAACGTGAATCAACAGTCTTGACATAGCTACTCGCGAACGGGCTGTCCTTCGAATTCATTCTTCTCCCAGAGCTGCCCCAAGCTGTAATCTTCAAGCCACACGGCCAGGCGCTCTGCATCCAATCGCGTTACCGTTGTGCCGCCGGACACCCGCCCCAGCACTAAGACATCCTCCGGCTCGAAGTGATCCAGCAATTGCGGCGATTGTGTTGAAACGATCACTTGCGAGTCGACTGCTGCTTTACTCAACAACGCGGCCAACAGCGTAATCGCTGCGGGATGCAATCCCAACTCGGGCTCATCCAACAGGATCACCGGAGGCTGCAACGGCTCCGGCAACAGCAGCAACGTAGCCAATGCGATGAATCGTAACGTCCCATCCGAGAACGAGTCGGCATCAAAATAGTCGTCGGAACCGCGATGGTGCCATCGCAACAGGATCGTCTCTGGATTCAAGGCGAGGGGCTGCAAAATGAAATCATCAAAAAAAGGAGCCACCTGCCGAACCGCTGCACGAATCTGACGCAACGAGGCAGGATACCGCTCCTGCAAAAGATACAATACCGGTGCCAGATTCGCACCTTCGGGCTGGAGTTCCAAGTTGTCGTTGATCCGAGCCGTCTTCTTCATCCGCGAAGTAGGCCCAACATCGGCGAAGTGAAACACCCTAAGCGCTCCTAGTAATCGTTCCGTTTCTGGCTTCCCTGCCGGATGTAGCGAATAGGAAATCGACGGCAGCAGTCGATCACCCGATGCGGCAGTTAGTCCCAACCAGACATCCATTCCGCTCGTGAATTTCACCTGGACTTTTATTTCAGAGGTTACTTTCGAACCAAAATGAAGCAGCCTCTCTGCGCCGCCAATTTTGGCCACATAGTCCATCAGACGCGCATCGTCAACGGACCTCAGGAGTTCAAACACCCCGAGAAAATTCGACTTTCCCGCCCCATTCGCTCCAATCAACACGTTCAACTGGCGAAGATCCAAGGACATCGCCTTGATCCCCTTAAACCCACTCACCGAAATCGTCTTAATAAAATCCTTCCCCATCACCCCTCCACCCTCTTAAAAACCAAAAACTGCCCAATCAGAAAATTCACCAGCCCCGAACTCACAATCGCTAGCGGCGTCGCCACCAACGTCGGCAACCCCATCCTTCCCACAAACAACCCCGCCGCAAACAGATTCGCCAACATCGCCACCGTCCCCGTCCCCAACTGATACTTCCACGCCCTCCTCCCCCAATTCGGCTGCCCCGCCGTTCCCCAAGTCCAATGCTCATGCCACGTAAAGTTATGCGCCAATGTCACCTCCACCGCCATCACCGTCGCCCACAGATAATGCCACCCCAATACGTCCCGCCCCAGGTACATCATCCCCGTCTGCACCACCGACCCCATACATCCCACCGCACAAAATCGCAGCCAAAGTTTATACACAGCAATCCCAGTGTAGCCGTTTAGAATAGTTAATTATGGCTAGATCCTACGACCTCATCCCCCGCCCGGTACCCCGCGTCGAAACCGCCCTCCGCCGCATCGTCACCGATTTCCCCGTCCCCGAATCCATCCCCATCCTCGAACAACTCGCCGCCTTCGAGCCCGCCGCCATGCAGGGCCAACCCCCCGTCGTTTGGGATTCCGCCATCAACACAACGGTCAAAGACAAGTGGGGCAACCAGTGGATTGACTGGTCCTCCGGCGTCCTCATCACGAACGCCGGCCACGGCCGCCCCGAAATCGTCGACGCCATCGTCAAACAAGCCCAGCACGGCCTCCTCACCAATTACTGCTTCCCCAACGAAATCCGCGC
>JANODS010000724.1:0-2912 GCA_031412835.1 Acidobacteriota bacterium
GCGGGAGTGGAAGTTAGTCGATAGTTACTTGGGGACTAAGACGGTGAGCCAACTGGATAAGTTGCTCGGGCGGGGCGGGGTGATCGCCGGAGGGACGATTCAAGGGAGTTACTTAGTGCGGGGAGCGCGGGAAGGCGATACGGTGATGATGGCGAAGGGGTACGAGGATGGTTTTGGGTTTCTGCGGAACGTGGCGATTGATCAACATTTGTGTGGGCGGCACCGGGAGAATGATCTGGTGCCGGTGATTTCGTTGAAACCGGAGTTGCTGGGAATTGGGATCGATGAAGGGACGGCGATTGTCGTGACGGGGAACTCGTTTTCCGTGATCGGTGCGAGTAAAGTGGCGATTTATGATGCGAACTATGGGGTGGGGGCTGATGGCCAATCTTACTATTGGCTCCAGGCGGGGGAGTGTTTCGACATCACGGCAAGAAAGAAGCGATCGTGCGGGCCGCCAGCGGGGTCCCGTCCGCCGGCGCGGTGAAGAAGTTTTGGAGGCGGGCGAGTTGGTCGTCATAGTGGCGGGGGAAAGGGAGGGCGGTGTGGTTGGGACGGCCCAGCATTTCGGCCATGATGTTGTAACCGGCGCCGCTGTAGACGTGGGCGGCGCGGTGGAGTATGTTACAGGCTGGATAGTAAGTGAGGTTGATGACGGCGCGGGGTTCGGGAGCGAGGCCAGTTAGTTGGGTGACTTCGGCGGCGGGGCCGCTGTGGATGACTAAGTGGAGGCCGTCGCGGTCGAGTTCCGGGGGGAGGGGAGTGGGGATGCGGCCGGGGGCGAGGCGGATCGGGCCGGGGAGGCGGATGGTGGGGCCGAGGAGGGCTTCGTGGTGGGGTGGGAGGGGTTCGGCTTGGATGACCGCATCGAAGCCGACGACGGGCAGGGGCTGTTGGAGGCGGCGGGCAATGTGAACCATGACGGGGGCTTGGGGGCGTTCGCCACGGAGGCCGGCGGGGAAGGTGTCCATGACGAGGACGTCGGGGCGGGCTTCGCGGACGTAGGCTTCGGCGAACTCGGGCGGGACGCCGACGATGGGGCAGCGGGCGAGGCTGGCTATCCGTTCGGCGAAGCGGGAGTTGGAGATGAGGCGAGCGTCGTGGCCGAGATCGCGGAGGGCGAGGCAGACGGCGAGGCCGCGGTTGAGGTGGCCGAGGCCGGAGCCGGGGGCGTAGTAGGCGATCCAACTCATTGTCTAGCGATTTCGAGGAGGGCGAGGAGGCCGGCTCGTTCGCGGTCGGCGGAGAAGTTTTCGCGGGCGAAGCGTTGGGCGGCGGCGGCGAGGGCGGGGAGGTCGGGATGGGCGAGGGCTTGGGCGGTGGCTTCGCCGGCGGCGTCGCGGTCGTCGGCGGGGAAGACGAACCCAGCGTCGCCGAGGGGAATTGCCGCGTCCGAGACGATGGGGACGACGCCGCAGGCCATGGCTTCGAGGAGGACATTGGGCATGCCTTCGAAGAGGGACGGGATGGCGATGAAGTCGCAGGCGCGGTAGAGGGCGGGAAGTTCTTCGGGGGAGCAGAAGGGAAGGCGAAGACTGCGGGGGGCGATGGCGGGGTCTTCGAGGATCATCGACGTTGGGAGGTCGACGGTGCCGACGATGAGGAGGCGGATTTCGTCGAGGAGGCCGCGATCACGGATGGCTTCGAGGTACCAGGGGATGCGTTTCTTGGCCTTGAGTTCGCCGAAGAGGCCGATCACCTTCTTGCCTTCGGCGTGGAGGAGGCCGCGGACTTCGTCGCGTTTGCGGAGGTCGGCGGGGAGGGGCTCCCAGCGGGAGAGGTCGACGGAGTTGGGGGTCCAGGCGACGTGTTTGTGGGGGTAGAGTTGGCGGATTCGTTCGACCTTTCGGGGGGTGACGGCGCCGATGGCGGAGGCTCTTGAGAAAGCTTGTTGGAGCCAGGCGCTTTTGGCGGGGAGGAACCAATCGCGGTCGAGGTCGTTGCCGCGGACGAGGACGACGCTGGCGGCGTTGAGCCAGGCGGCGAAGGTGACGGCGTAGTAGCCGGCGCCGGAAGCGCCGAAGCCAACGACGACGGCGTAAGGGCCTTTCAGCGCGGCGAAGGCGAGGTTGGAGGCGAGGCCGTCTTCGTGGTCGGGGGGGATGAGAAAGTCGGTGCCTCCGTCGCGGGGGACGGTTTCGAGGGTGGCGCTGTTGAGGACGAGGACGTCGACGGTGAGGCCGGATTTGCGGAGTTCGCGGACTTGGCGGGCGCAACTGGTGGCCATGCCTCCGCGGATGGGGGGGTAGTGCTCTGTGATCCAGAGAATGGGTGCGGTCACGTTTCGAAGTCGTCGTCTTTTTCGCGTTTCTTATTGTTTAAAGACGATTCGTCTTTCTTCGAAAAATAGCCGGTTTGACCGTATTGCTGGTAGTAGCCGCCGCGGGTTTCGGCGGATTCGGTATCTTCATTTTGCTGATAGCCGGGCTGGGAGTTGGCGCATTGGGGGCAGGCGGGTCCGTTTGGTCCCATGACGGTATGGGCACCGCAGATCGTCTGTCCGCAGCCGCTACAGCCGCCCATGGCCATGATGCCGCAGGGTTCGGGCGAGAGCAGGCCGGTTTGCCATTGACACTTCATTTTGCCTCCTTCGGGCGCATGGTGCAGAGCCGGAATAACATGCCGACGATTTCTTTGGCCGGGGGCGTTTCTTTCGGCGCGTCGGTTCGTTGTTTGAAGGCCCACCAGCGGTCCAGGGAGGCTACGGAGAGGTCGCGTTTGGCGGTGACTTTAACTCGCTCCCAGGTTCGGTCGACGGGGGGCAGGGTGCCCCATTGGACCGGGGCCGGGGGGATGATGCGCGCGGTGACTCGGCACTGTTTCTTCCACTTGGTTTTTGATTTTGTCTTGCCCCGGGCGTTCTTTTTTGTTCGGGTGGTTTCGATGAACGAATCGGTTTGACGGACCAGAGC
>JANODS010000725.1:0-12711 GCA_031412835.1 Acidobacteriota bacterium
AACTCATCCGTGACCTGGAAGAACGTGGCCTGCTCGAAAAGACGCTCGTCGTCGTCGCCACCGAGTTCGGCCGCGACATGATGACCGAAGGCAAACCCGGCCTCGAAGTCAAAAACCAGGTGACGGTGCCGGACATCATGATCGACCCCAAACACTACGGCATGAATCGTCACTTCTCTGACGCCGTCAGCGTCCTCGCCTTCGGCGGCGGCATCAAAAAAGGCTCCGTCTACGGCGAAACCTCCCCCGAGCGCCCTTGCAAAACCATTAAGGACCCCATCGGCATCGAAGACCTCCACGCCAGCCTCTACTCCGCCCTCGGCATCGCTCCCGATACAAAATACGACATCGAACAGCGTCCCTTCTACGTCACTAAGGATGGCAAGGGCAAAGTTCATCCCCGCCTGTTCTCTTAAACCCAACTCATGTCATCTATTGCAACCAAACTCGGCGACAACGGCCAGACCAGCCTCGCCGGCGGCAAACGCGTCTCCAAAGGCGCTCTCCGCGTCGAAACTTACGGCACCGTGGACGAGCTTAACGCCGCCCTGGGCTACGCCCGTTCCATCTGCGCCGATGAGGCCCTCGCCGCCGCGACTCTCTTGATCCAGCAGGATCTGTTTAAAGTCGGCGCCGGCCTCGCTACCCCGCCTGAAAGCCGCAAAGGCGATGCCCCCGTCACCGAAGCCATGGTCG
This sequence comes from Acidobacteriota bacterium, assembly GCA_031412835.1. Lineage (GTDB taxonomy): Bacteria > Acidobacteriota > Terriglobia > Bryobacterales > Bryobacteraceae. The sequence goes on from JANODS010000725.1 coordinate 697, forward strand.
AAGTCCTCACGGCCCAGGTCTACGCCCTTGAAGCCCTCCCCGGCTTGCTCAGCGATTGGTCCGTCCCCGGCGGCGACCCCGCCGGTGCCTCCTTCGACCTCGCCCGCACCATCGCCCGGCGAGCCGAACGCCACGTCGTTCGCATGGCTGAAGATGGCGAGGACGTCGGCCCCTTCGTTTTGGCATATTTGAATCGGCTAAGCGATCTGCTTTGGCTGTTCGGCCGAAAACTCGAGGTCGAAGCCAAGGCCCAAGCCGCTCTCCGCGAGCTAAACGGCTTGGCCGGACCCCGCTGGTCGAGAGCCTGGTAGCCCTCTGTAACACTTTTGCAAGGTGTACCGAAAAAAATAGCTGTTTGTTGGCACTTGCATTCGGTTTGAGGTGGATATACACTAGGTGAAGATGTCAGCCGCATTGACCAACAGCCCGTCCTTCCGATTTTGGTGGTATTACCAAATCTCGCGAGTGGCGTTGGGCCAGCGGTAAGACTCTAAAACTTCTTAACCCGAAAATCCAACCCACTCGAAAGAGTGGGTTTTCGCTTTTTGGCAGATCCATTCTTTCGAGGCAAACCAATCACATGATCATCTCTATGAAAATCCACAGCACCAGGGAACAGATCGAAGCCGTATGCGACCGCATCAGCCACTTCGGTTACAAGATCCACGCCATCGAAGGAGAAGAGCGTTGCGTCATCGGAGTCGTCGGCGTCGGTGACGTCACCAACTGCCTCGAATCGCTTGAAGCTATGCCGCAGGTGGAAAAGGCCGTGCGCATCTCCGCGCCGTATAAGTTCGTTTCGAAGGAATACAAATCCAGCCCCACCGTTATTACCGTTCGAACCCACACTGGACCCATCGACATCGGTGGCGATGATTTTGTCATGATGGCCGGCCCCTGCTCGGTGGAAAGCGAAGAACAGATCATGGAATCCGCCTACGCCGTCGCCGAGGCCGGAGCGCAGATCCTTCGCGGTGGAGCGTACAAGCCCCGCACCTCTCCCTACGATTTCCAAGGGATGGAGGGCGACGGCCTCAAACTCCTCGCCAAGGCCCGCGAAGCCACGGGACTCGCGATCATTACGGAAGTCATGGCCGAACGTGACGTCGAACTGGTCGCCGAATACGCCGACATCCTCCAAATCGGTGCCCGCAACATGCAGAATTTCGCGCTGCTCAAGCGCCTCGGCTCCTGCGGCCGTCCCATCATGCTCAAGCGCGGCCTCAGCGCCCAGATCAAGGAACTGCTCATGTCCGCCGAATACATCGTCGCCCACGGCAATCCCAACATCATGCTCTGCGAACGCGGCATCCGGACTTTTGAAACCGCCACCCGCAACACCTGCGACATCACCGCCGTCTCCGTCCTTGACGAACTGACCCACCTCCCGGTCATTCTCGATCCGTCGCACGCCACCGGCAAACGCAGCCTCGTCCCCGCCCTCTGCCGCGCCGGCGTCGCCATCGGCTCTGACGGCCTCATCGTCGAAACCCATCCCTGCCCAGAAAAGGCGGTCAGCGACGGTGCCCAAAGTCTTACGCTCGATCAGTTCCGGAAACTGATGAAGGATCTCGCCCCCTACATCTCCCTGTGGAAGGGATCCCGCGTCAGCGAAGCCGTCACGGCGTAACTAAGCGTGTAAGCTAGTTTGATGCGAATTCGCTGGCAAGGTTGGAGTGTCGCCCTCCTGGTGATCGGTCTTTGTGTCGCGATCGCCGGAGGCTGGATTTGGAATCGGTCGCGAACCATTCCTCCCCTCGAAGGGCGGATGAGCCGCTTACCGGCCGGAAGCACCGTCGTCTATCTCGACGTCGCCTCCCTGCGCCAGTCTGGTTTGCTCGAAATGATCGCCGGCCAGCGGGTAACCGAAGATGCCGACTATCGGCAGTTCGTCTCCTCCACGGGCTTCGACTATCGAAACGATCTTGATACAGCCCTTGTCGGCTCGTTGAAAGGCGAGTCTTTTATCGTCGCCACCGGTCGCTTCGACTGGAAGGCGATCAAGGATCACACCACTAAGGTCGGCGGCGTCTGTAAGAACGGTCTCTGCCGCATGGCCGCCTCCACCCCCAGGCGCTTCATCTCCTACATCCCGTTTCACAATTCCATGATCGGTATGGCCGTCTCCAACGACGAATGGGCTGTGACAAAAATGCAGTCGAAAAACGAGTCCCCGCTCCCCGCCCCTGACGCGGTCGTCTGGGTCGGCCTGCCCGGCTCTGCCCTCGCCGCCGGTGACGCCCTTCCGCCCGGCACAAAACTCTTTGCCCAAGCCCTCTCGGTCGCAAACTTGATAACTTTTGGCCTCCACGTCGGCCCGGACCAAACCGAAATCCGCCTGCTCGCCGATTGCCCCACCGACTCCGCCGCTGGCGGCCTGGAAAGCCAGTTGAAAGGCGTCACCGAAGTCTTTCGCAAATACCTCGAAAATGTCCAGCAAAAGCCCAACCCTGGCGACCTCAGCGGAGTCTTGACCAGCGGCACCTTCTCACTCCACGGTACGGCGGTCAAAGGCCGATGGGTCGTCGGCAAGGAGTTCCTCGAAACGCTGCTCGGAGGCCGCCTCTAAATCCGCTCGCCTCATGCGTATCCTCGTCGTTGGCAGCCTCGTTTGGGACGCGCTCGTCGGGCCCGTCGCCGCTCTCGACTGGGAAACCACCTCCTGGGTCGAGTCCGCCTCCGTCGGCCTCGGCGGTAACGGCGGCACCACTGCCTTCTCGATCGCCCGTCTCGGCGGCACCGTTGGGCTCCTCAGCGCCCGCGGCACCGACGGCCTCGGCCAACTTCTCCACGCGACGCTCCAATCCGAAGGCGTCGAGTGCTCCGGCATTCAAATCCTCCCCGGCCCCACCGCCTTCTCCGTCGGCCTCTACCATCCCGATGGCCGCCGCCAGCTCTTCCACGCCCCCGGCGTTGGCGCACAGGCCGAGTTCACCCTCCCCCCAGGCTACGACCACCTCCACGTCGCCAACCCCTTCGCACTCCCGTTTCTTCGCCGCCACGCCCCAGCGCTCCTCCAAGCTGCTAAGGACTCCGGCCTGACCACCTCGCTCGATTTGGGCTGGGACCGCCTCTCCGAGTGGCGCGCCGTCGTCGACCCCTGTCTCCCCTTCGTCGATCTCCTCTTCGCCAACGCCGCCGAAGCGGAGCGCATCCCCGGGCCCTACCCCTGCTGCAGCATCATCAAACTCGGCGCGGGGGGGTGCCTCGTCGACGGCGTCCCGGTCCCCGGCTTCGCCGTTCCGGCCGTCGATACGACCGGCGCTGGCGACAGCTTCTGCGGAGCCTTTCTCGCGGCCCAAGCGCGCGGCCTGGCACCTTTGTCCGCCGCCCGCTCCGCCAACGCCTTCGCCGCCCGCGGCGTCACCCAACCCGGCGCCACCCCGGGCCTCCTCGACTGGGCCGCCACCGAAGCCTGGATCGCCCACTTGGCCGCGTCGGTGGAAACACTGTCCTTATCATCCGCCCACGGCGTCACCCAGCCGGGCCTCACCTCCCGCCGCCGCTGCCCGACCGCTTAGTTCAAGAAATAAGTGCGATACAAGGTATCGCGCTGCTTCGGCGTGAATCCCGCCCCCCGAATAATCCGCCGCAGGTCCTCCTCCGACGCATGAAAATTAGCCCCGGCCTGCGAAACCACGTTCTCTTCCATCATGATGCTACCGACGTCATTGCCCCCAAACCGCAGCCCTAACTGGCAAACCTTCAAACCCTGCGTCACCCAGGACGTCTGTATGTTGACGATATTATCGAGAAACAAGCGACAAACAGCCAGCGTCCGCAGAAACTCCACGCTCGTCGCCTCTTCTTTCACAAAACGCCCCAGCGAAGTATTATCTCGTTGAAAACTCCAAGGGATGAAGGCGGTAAATCCGCCCGTCTCATCTTGTAACTGGCGCAGCACGTTCAGGTGATGTACACGGTGCGCTAAAGTCTCTCCGCATCCCCACATCATCGTCGCCGTCGTCCGCACGCCCAATTTATGCGCTGTTCGGTGCACCTCCAACCACTCTTCCGTATTGCATTTCAGCCTTGCAATCCGGTGCCTCACCTCGTCATGTAAAATCTCCGCCCCCGCCCCGGGAATCGAATCCATCCCCGCGTCCCGCAACCGGGCGATCGTATCCGCCAGCGTAATCCCACTGATCTGCGCGATGTTCAGAATCTCTGGAGCGGACAAAACGTGCAAATGAATCGCAAACTTCTTCTTGATGGCGCGAAATAAGTCCTCGTACCACGCAATTGGTAAATCCGGATGCAACCCGCCCTGCATCAACACCCCCGTCCCGCCCATGTCGAGCGTCTCCTGAATCTTCGAAAAGATTACCTCTTGCGGGTGGACATACGCTTCCTTGTGACCCTTCGCCCGATAAAACGCGCAAAAACTGCAATATTCCGTGCAGACGTTCGTGTAATTGATATTCCGGTCAATGATGTAGGTCGCGATGTTATGCGGGTGAAGACGGCGGCGCACCGCATCGGCCGCCATTCCAAGACCTAGTAAGTCGTGGTTAGAAAATGAATCCAGCGCTTCCGCTGGTGTAATTCGGTTACTCATAAGGCAATACTCGGCTCCAAACTCGCGGCCAGTGCCAAGTAGGCTTTTAACCCGGCCGTCTCCCGCGCCCCAATGCTAAATCGAATGTGATGCGTCAAGTAGTCGCGCACCAACCCCCGGGGAATCCCCCGCCGGTCCGCTTGGTGGTCAATGATCTCGGGCAACCGTTCCTCGCCGTATTCCCACGAACCCCGAAACAGCTCCGTCGCTCCCGGCGGCAGAGCCGGACCCGCCCACACCGCGAAAACCATCGGCAGACCCGTCAACTCTTTCCAGGCCGCTCCCAAATCAAGATGTTCAAACGGAATCTGCGACGGCTGCAACTGCAGCGCCGGGTCGCCGATCAGTAACGCCGCATCCGCGGCCTCCAGCATCGGAGCCAACCGCGGGTTCATCACGACCATCTCCGGCTCTACCCCGTAGCGCTCCCGCAGCAAAATGCGTGCCAGCATTACCGACGTCCGGGAACCATTGTCCACCGCCAAACGTCGGATCTCGCCCCACGGCACCTTCGTGAAAAGTAGGATGCTCCGCACTGCCCCATCGCAGGCAATCCCCGTTTCAGGCACTGTCAAAAGCTTCTGCCTTGCAATCTCAATCACCGGGACCAGCCCAATATCGGCCGCGCCGACCCGAATCCGGTCGGCACACTCCGACGGCAAGCAGAAGCTCAAGTCGACCAAATCCCGTTGCGGACCCCGCATCATGCCCCAAACCAGCGGGACAGTGTTCAAATACCTCACCGCGGCTACGCGGGGCTTGGCCAGTTCCATGATTACCTTTCTAGATGATAGCGAATGGTTACCTGTGCAAAAGAATTCTCCCGGAAACTTCTGCCTATTCCCCACTATCTCACTGAAGTGTTATCCTCAAGTTGCCGATATACGAGCAGGGGCAATGGATCCTCGTGGCCTCTTGCTCCCTACCAAAGCATGAACATCCGCTGGCAATTCTTCCGTCTTCCGCACTTCGCCTCTGAGAATCCTATGAAACCCTTGCATCCTTTTTGTTTGTTCCTACTGGGGACTATTCTGTCCGGCGTTTCGCCACTGCTCGGGCAAATCCCCGTCGAACTCAGCGTCACTCCCGCTCGCACCTACGGCCATGCGCGGCAGACGTTGAATACGCAAGAGGCGAATCTTGTGGAAGGACGCGAGTTGAATGGTCCCAGCGGCGTCGCTGTCGATACTTCCGTTTCCCCACCCGTCACCTACGTCTCCGATACCGGCAACAATCGCGTCCTTTTTTGGCGGAACGCCAAAGGGGCGAACGCCCAGTTCGCCGACGGCATTATTGGCCAAAGAGACGGCGTCACAACGTTTCCGGGCGGACCCGGAACCTCGATTTCGATCGGCTTTCGCTCCCCTTCGGGCTTGGCCGTCGATCGCGCTGGCAATGTTTATGTCGCAGACACGGGCAATAATCGCATTCTCCGCTTCTCGCGTCCAACCCAGCAATCCGGCGACCTAATCCAGCCCAATCTCGTCATTGGCCAAACCAACTTTACCTCGAACGCCCCAAACCAGAACGAACTCACCTGCTCCGCCAAGACGCTCGCCTTCTTCCGCGACGGCGTAAGCTTCCGAGTGGGTCTGTTCATGGATGCGGCGGGTAATTTGTGGGTCACCGACCCGGGCAATCATCGAGTTCTGCGGTTTCCGGCCTCCGTTCTCGGAGACAGTGCGGCCAATGGGCCCAACGCCGATCTGGTGCTCGGACAACCCGATTTCGCCACCCGCAACGCTTTTGATACAACCCGCCTAGGTCCGCTTCACAAGGGGGGGGTGCTCTTTCCCGGTGCCATCACCCTTGATGCCGCCGGGCGCCTCTTTGTCGCCGATCAACTCGGACGCCTCCTCGCCTACGCCCCGCCTTTCCGAAACGCCATGGACGCCGCCCGCATCGTCGGCGTAGTCGTCAACGTACAGGGGCAACCCCCCAAGGCTCCGGTCAACGAATACTCTCTTGCCGTTCCGGAAGGTCTATTTGCCATCAACAACAATCTCTTTGTCGTAGACACAGCGGCCAATCGAGTCACCCGTTATGATCCGTATGAAACCTGGCCGGAAGAGACCGTGCTCTTTCCGTCGCCGCCCGCCAAAGCCGTCTTCGGCCAACCGGACCTTTTGAGCTTCCGCGCTAACCGCGGCGGTCGCTCCGCTACCGATAACTCCTTCTCCCGTCCCACCACCGCAACTGTCGCTGGCACCGATGTCTATTTATGCGATTCGGCCAACCATCGGCTGCTCGTCATTCCGGTCAGCAACAACAATTTGCTTTCGGCCACCCATGTGCAGGGCCAGTTGAACATGACCTACAACTCGAGAAATCTGATTGAAGGTCGCGAACTCTTTACCGCCACCGGTCTCGTCGATCTGCCCAATAACGGCGGACGAGCCAGCCTCAGCGGCGGCATCAGCATCGATCGGTCCAGCAGCCCGCCTCGTCTCTACGTCGCCGATTCTGGCAACAACCGTATTCTGGCCTTTGCCAACGCCCTCACCGTGAAACCGGGTGATCTGGCGGATGTGATCCTAGGCCAAGCTGACCGCTTCTCGGGCATCGTCAATTCGCCGAACAACGATCCCGATATCCTCAACGATACCGGTCTTTTCAACCCAACCGGCGTAGTCACCGACGCACAGGGAAATCTCTGGGTCGCCGATACCGGCAACGGCCGCGTCCTCCGTTTTGCTCGGCCCTTTGACCAGCCCAAAGATCGCCAACAAAGAGCCAACCTCGTTCTTGGCCAAAGCGGCTACAACATCAAACTCACCGACGCTACCCGCACCAATATGCGGTCGCCCTATGGACTCGCCTTCACCGCCGAAGGCCATCTCATGGTCTCCGATTCGGCCCTGAATCGCCTTCTCCTGTTCCGTCGGCCACCCGGCGGCGGAGAGTTTTCCAATGGCCAGGCCGCGGCCACCGTCTTCGGACAGCGCGATTTCGTCTCCACCGCGACCGCCGAGGGAGAGAACCGCTTCAACGTCCCCGGCCATATCGCCATCGATACCGATGATCGCGTCTACGTCTGTGACATGGGCAAGAGCCGTATCGCTATCTTTGATCGCGTCGTCGACGCCCTGAACGATCCCGCTCCGGTCCAAGTGCTCCGCGCGACCCTCAGTGCCGGGGATGCCATGCGCAACCCGCAAGGCGTCGCGATCAGCGCGCGGACTGGGGAAATTTGGGTCGCCGATGCGCAGAACAACCGCATCATCCGCTACCCCCGTTTTGACACCCTAATCCTGAATCCCTTGGCCACCTATCGCCTCGATTCTCCGTTTCCGGTCTCCATCGCTCTCGATCCGTTCGACAACCTCATCATCGCTGACGGCACCAATCGCTTGGCCTTCCACTATCCCCGTCTCGTCGCTTTGAGTGCCGCCCACTACCTGGATCGGGACCTATCGCCCGGAGCCGTCGCCACCATGGCCCCTCTCGGCATTCGCTTCAGCGAAGAAACCCTCACGTTTTCCACCAGCCCTATCGCGAAAGTACTCGGTGACGTCGAAGTGCTTGTTGATGGCCGACCCGCCCCACTCTACTTCCTGTCGCCAACGCTGATCAACTTCTACGTCCCCATGGCTTCTCCCACCTCCGGCACCATGGATGTCGTAGTGCAACGCCAGTCGACCGGCCAGATCCTCGCTAGCTCCACTCTTCAGGCCGCCGTGGCAACCCCTGGCTTCTTCACCACAACGCAAAACGGACGCGGCCAGATCGCCGCCTTGAACGAAGACAATACGATCAACTCGGCCGCGAACCCCGTCGGTCGGGGAAGGGTCATCCAACTCTACGCCACCGGCCAAGGCTTTCTCCCCGATGCCCCCCCCGATGGAGAACCGGCCCCGACTACCCGGCTCATCTCCACCCCCATTCGGCCCCGCGTCATCGTCAACACCGGCGATGCCGAAGTCCAGTTCTCCGGCCTCGCTCCTGGCTTCGTCGGGGTTTGGCAAATCAACGTGAAGGTTCCAGAATCCGTGCCGCCCGGCAACAACGTCGTCGTCGCCATCCTCCACCTCGGCATCCCGAGTAACTCTAATCGCGGCGGCGGTACCCCGATCCAAACCACCATCGCCGTCCGATAGCCCCTCATCAAGGCTGCTCAACGGCGGTCGTTATACACTAGGGGGACGTTTATGAAATACGGTCTCCCTATTCGTCCCGACGCTGCCCTCGACTTCGTAGCGCTCGGTGCTCTCATCCACCGGCTCGATCCCGGTGTCATCCCTTTCCGCAAAGCTACGGAATGCCACATTCACGTCAGCGGCGGTGAATTCAACGTCGCTGCCAATCTCGCCGACTGTTTCGGACAGCGCACCGGCATCGTCTCCGCCATGGTCGATTACCCCATCGGCGAACTCATCGGCGAACGCGTCAAAGCGATGGGCGTCAAACCCTTCTACAAACGCTTCAAACACGACGGCGTCCACGGCCCCAACATCGCCACCGTGTACAGCGACCGCGGCCAGGGCATGCGCGCCCCGGTCGTCTTTTACAATCGCTCCAATGAAGCCGCCGCCCAACTGAAACCCGGCGATTTCAACTGGGACGAAATCTTCAGTGGCGGCGTCCGCTGGTTCCACAGCGGCGGCATTTTCGCGGCCCTGTCGAAAACCACCCCGGAACTCATCATCGAAGGGATGAAGGCGGCCAAAGCTGCCGGGGCCATTGTCTCGCTCGATCTCAACTACCGTGCCAAACTCTGGAACATCCTCGGCGGCCACGAACGCGCCCTCGAAGTCATCTCCCGCATCGTACAAAACGTCGATGTCATCATCGGCAACGAAGAGGATCTCCAACTCGGTCTCGGCATCCCCGGCCCCGAAGTCGCCGCCGCTTCCAAGCTCGATCCCTCCGCCTTCTTCGGCATGATCGATCAAGTCCGCGCCCAGCATCCACAGGTCAAAGTCGTCGCCACCACTCTCCGCGAGGTCCACTCCACCAACCGGCATAGCTGGGGCGCGGTCGCCTGGATCGACGGCAAAACTTACGTCTCCCCTACTTGCGAACTTGACGTCGTCGACCGCGTCGGCGGCGGCGACGGCTTCGCGGCCGGCCTCATCTTCGGCATGCTCACCGGTGAAGAACCCGATGCCTGCGTGCGGCTCGGCTGGGCTCACGGAGCTCTGCTCACCACCTTCCCCGGAGACACCACCATGGCCTCCATCGAACAGGTCCGCTCCCTCGCGGCCGGTGGCTCAGCCCGCATTCAACGCTAATCCAACCCGCGGCGGAGCCCTTACAATCGGTTCCGCCGCGCCAACGCCTCGTTCCAGCCAATCCCCAAACCCGGCCGATCCCCCAAGATCATCTCCCCACCCACAAACCGCTCCGTCGGTGTCACCAACTCCCCGCGCCACCCCACCTCCCCCCACTGCATCTCTAAAATCTCGCAATTGCTCAACCCCGCCGCCGCCTGCCCCGTAGCCGCCGTAGAAACCGGCCCGCTTGGATTATGCGGGGCCACCGAGACGCCATAACTCGCCGCCATCGCCGCAATATGCGTCAACGCCAACATCCCCCCGCAATGCTTCACGTCCGGCATAATCACCGCCACCGAATGCTCCCGGCATAACGGCGTAAACCCATCCACCCCAAACAACATTTCTCCTCCCGCCATCGGCTGCTGGATCTGCTTCCCAATGGCCACCGTCTCCGCTACCTTCTCCGGTGCCACTGGCTCCTCGTACCACCGCAACTTCACCCCCTCCAACCGCCGTGCCACCCGCACCGCCTCCGCCACGCTGAACAAGCTATGGCAGTCCACCATCACGTCCACCCCCGTCCCCACCGCCATCCGGATCGCCTCCGTGCATGCAATCCCCTCCTCCGCCGTCACCTTCGGATACCCGTCCCACGGCGCCGCCTTCACCGCCCGAAACCCCTCTCCCACCGCGCGCTTCGCCGTCGCCGCAAACCCTTGCGGTGTCCTTTCCGTCGTCGCCCGGTTTATATTCGCGTACACCTGCATCCGAGCCCGCAACGCGCCCCCGAACAACGTCGCCGTCGGCACCCCCAACGCCTGCCCCGCCAAGTCCCACAACGCCTGCTCTACCGCGCTATACGCCGTCGCCGCCACCAACCCCCCGCTCCGCGCCAACGGCTCCCCCATCTTCCGAAACACATTAATTTCTAGTGGGGATCGCCCCACCATCAGCCCCACGAACCGCCCTAGCATCGTTTCCATCTCCCGCCCTTGGGCCGCCGTCGTCGCCGCAAACCCAAACGCGTCCGAAGCCTCGCCTAGACCCGTTAATCCTTGTAAACTCCGCACCTGCACGACCAACCACACCGTTCGCGCCGTCGCCCGCACCGGCCACAACGTGAAATCTTTTATTTCAACCTTCGGCACTGCCCCCATAAGACCTCCCGCTAATCCCAATAATCCCCGCCTCGTTACCCGATTGACATCCAAATGCAGCATCGATACAGTATCCCCAATCCGTTTGTTAACAACGTAAAGTCTTGTTAATAATTGGAAACTCGAAACCAAGGGGTATAAAACATATGAAGCAACGTGCGCTTCGCAGTTCCGTACTGCGCTCGCTCCTCGCTCTGGTCTCACTCAGCGCCATCGCACTGGGTCAACAGTCGTCGGGATCCATCCGCGGCACCGTCAAAGATAGCCAAGGCGCTGTCGTCGTCGGCGCAAAAGTCACGCTCACCGATATCGCCCAAGGCGACAATCGCGAAGTGAAGACGAACCAAGAAGGCCTCTTCTTCTTCAATCCTCTCAAACCGTCCGTCTATAAAGTCTCCATCGAAGCCACCGGCTTCCGCAAAGTTGAACGTAACGAAATCCGCGTCTCCGCCAATGATCGCCTCGACCTCCCGGACTTCACCCTCGCCGTTGGGGCCATGACTGAGTCCATCACCGTCGAAGCCTCCGGCGTCATTCTCCAAACTCGCAGCGCGGAAAAAGGCGGCGTTCTCACCGGCAATCAGGTCATCAATCTCGCCCTCAACGGCCGGTCCTTTCTTGACCTCACCCGTACCGTCCCCGGCGTTGTCCCCACCGGCGGCATAGGCGGATCCGTCAACGGCAATCGCAACAACCAGAACAACCTCATGGTCGATGGTGTGACCAACATCGACACCGGCTCCAACGGCGGCCAACTCGCCACCATGAACATCGACCAAATCGCCGAGTTCAAAATGCTCACGAACTCCCAGCCCGCTGAATACGGCCGCTCCTCCGGTGCCTCCATCAGCGTCGTCACCAAGTCCGGCTCCCGCGATCTCCACGGCACCGGCTATATCTTCCACCGCCACGAAGGCCTAAACGCCAACAACTGGCGCAACAACGTCGAAGGCCGATCGCGGCAACTGTTCCGCGACAACACCGCCGGCTTCAACATCGGCGGACCCGCTTACATCCCAAAGATCAACGCCAACCGCGACAAGCTATTCTTCTTCATCGGCATCGAGTGGCAGAACCGCCTCTC
>JANODS010000726.1:0-1530 GCA_031412835.1 Acidobacteriota bacterium
CGATCTTGGCGTCAGGAACCTTGTCGATCCTGACATCTTTCGTACCGTGATAAACCAGCGCGCGCATTATAATCCTCCGCTTTCGCGTCTCTTCAAAGGAAGGGATGACGGCAAGAAACGGGCTGTTACCCGAATTCTTTGGCATCGCCCCCGGGCGCGTCGGCTCACCCCACGCCATAGCGGACTGGCTCTCGATTTCCGGCATCGATTCTCGACAGTAAGCGAAGAGACCCCATGGGTCGCTCCGACGTGCTCCGTTCCTCCGCCATCGACCCAACGCCGCCCGACTCAGCCGCAAGCGGGAGCGATCAGAACGGTCAATACGGTCGGCGACCGTTCCAATTGCCTGGCGGATCGTAGTTGCAGACCCATATCTCGCGGCCGCCACCTCTGGCTACTCCGCAACCGACCTGTCTCGTCCCGTCCCAAACAATCTGCGTGTAGTGGCCGCAAACACCTTTGCAGGAGTTGGATCGCAAGTCGTAATCACGCGACTCTGAAGCCCATTCGTTGACGACTTTCGAGGGAGGCACTGTCCCGCCGGAAATCGCAAACAGGTTTTCGCCGTACTGAGAATCTGGACGGTGCGCGAACTGTCTACGAGCCAGCAGCCTCTCCGCCCAACCTTGCGCATGGGCCGCCAACTGGCGGGACCACACGAGCGGAGCGACCCCCACCCGCGATCGCACCCTATTATGGGCATCGAGCATCTCCCGCGCGATGGCGGATTGTTCGTCCGCCCCCTCTCTGTTACCGAAGGGACGCCATTGTGCAGCCGTGGTCCCGGCGAGAACGACTAGGAGCCATATTGCTCTTCGCATGATGAGCTAGACGCGGCCCGAAGCACTTTGGTCTCCGCGATCGGGTCGGCATCGTTGTTCGAAGCCGAAGGCGGCGTAATGGAGAAACTCGATAAAACCGCGGCGTTGGCGGATGTGGAGGCCTGACTCCCAGAGGGCTCGACAATTGGCTTTCGCATCGCGACCAAAGAGCTTCGAGGGCTGCCGCTCTCGCCCGCTACTGACCTAATTCAATCTCCCACGCGACCGAGCCGCCAGACACCACAATACTGTGGTGTTCGTTGCTCACAAGGTGAAAAAATAAATATACTCGTCGCATCCTATTGAAACTGAATGTATTATCGTTTCGGGCCAACCCAATTTGTTTATCTTCCGTACTCCCGCCGTCGTAAATTACAAATGGGGAAGCGATTGTCCCTTCTAGCCAGTCGGAACCCAATTCCGAGTGCGACCAGACCCTGGTCAGTAGTGAGCGTCGGCACTCCGCCTATTCAAAATAGGAGGCCCCAACCAAGCCGGACGGAAAAGCGAACCCACAGAAAACAGGCCGAGAAATAGCTCTAAGTCTCTTCGATACAAAATCTTACGAAGAATAAGGCCGATTTCGCAACTGTGAAAATTGCAATTCCAAAACCAAGCCGATCGCAACCGAGTCCAGGCTGCGGCAAAAGCGAACCCAGAACAAACTGGCCGAGAAGTAGCCCTAAGTCTCTTCGATACAGAATCTTAC
>JANODS010000727.1:0-2444 GCA_031412835.1 Acidobacteriota bacterium
CGAAGACCGTTACCGTTCCGTCGACGATTTCAGCGAAGACCTCCGGCGTTATCTGTATGGCGAACCAGTCATGGCCCGGCCCCAGACCCTCTGGTACCGCGCCGCCCGCTTCGCCGGTCGCTACAAGGTTACCGTCGCCGCCGCCACCCTCGCCGTTCTGTCTCTCCTCGGCGCGACCATCATCTCCGTCCGCCAGGCCAACCTCGCCGACCGCGAAGCCCAGCGAGCCCGGAAACTTGCCCAATTCACGACGGACACTATGCTCGCCGCCCGCCCCGTCCAAGGCAGCGAACCCACCATCCGTAACCTCCTCGATTCCGCCGCCGAACGCGTCGCCCGCGATTTCGGCGACGACCCCGCCAGCGAAGCCGAAATGCGCGGAACTCTCGGGCGAGTCTACGCCGGTCTGCAAGTTTGGGACAAAGCCGCCGAGCAACTGGATAAAGGGCTTGTGAACGCTCGAGGAGAGGTCCGCGGCAAGATCCTCCACGAGATGGGAAACCTGCGCGCGGCCCGCGGAAACCCCGAAGCCGGCCGCAAGCTCTTGCAAGAAGCCGCCCAAATCCTCAAGACCGACTTTCAACTCCAACTCGATCTAGCCGCCCTCTCCGGCCCCTCTGCCGAGGCCTCTTATCGCAAGGCAGCCGCCAGCGTGGGCCGCCAGGATCCCCGCTGGGCCATTGCCATGACGCAAGTCGGCGTCCTCCGCCTGGCCGCCGGCGACCTCGGCCAAGCGTCCAGCATCCTGAGCGAAACAACGGCCACTCTCCGCATGGCCTCCGGCAAACCTCCCGAACTCGTCCCCGCGCTCATCGCTCTCGCTCAACTCCGCCGCATTCAAGGCAACGCCGCGGCGGGCTCACTACTCCTTGAAGAAGCTCTGCGCCACAACCGCGGCCGCGCCCAGGTAGAACGCGAGTTGCGTTATGTTCGTGTCCTGGAAGGGAAGGGAACTGAGGTCCTCCCCGACGCCCTCCGCGACGGCCAAAATCTCGTCGCCGGGCTCGCCCTCACCCGCAACGGCAAGGCCGCCCAAGGCGAACAGCTCCTCCGTCAAGCGGTCGATGGTTCCGCGAGCCCAGTCGAAAAAGCCGAATGTCTCACCGCCCTCGCCGAGTGCCTCGAAAACCTCGCCAAGGCCGATCAAGCCCGCTCGGCCCGCGGACAAGCCCTCGCGATCTACCGAACTGCTTTTGGCGAATTTGCCGAACAGTACCCAGCCGTCGTCGCGCTCTCCCGACGACCGTAAAACCAACGCTAGTCAAGCCTATTTCCAAGGCGCGACAACGATCACCCGTAAGCGGCCTTCTACCACGGTCCTCTACCACGAAGTCGAACTCGATCCTCCCCGCACAAGCAAGACCACCGTGTCGCTTCACCCCGAACTCCGGATCGGAATCGCGAGAAGACCGCCTGGAAATTCTGATTCTGCCGCGTCATCGCCGCGAGCCTTGGAAAGCCACCGCCCTCTCCGCTTCAGATCTTCAAATCGACGTTGCCCGCCGACACCCCACCATCGCGTTTATCTCGGGAAGACTGCCATGCGTGCGGAAGCCAGACCAGATCCTTTTTCAGGCTCATCGTCGAGGAGACACGACTTTGAATTGAGTTTCCCTCACGGCTTTGTGACACTGGGGCGAGTGGTGGGTCTAGTGGATAAGGAATCCGTCAAGGCTACATTGCGCGCTCACGAACCCGAACTTCGATCATCAGGGATTGTTCACCTGCGCTTGCACGGGTCGGTGGTGCGGGGTGAGGCGGGTCCTACTTCGGACGTCGACTTGGCTGCTGTTTTTGACCGAAACATAATTAACAGTCCATTGGCCGAGATACGGCTAGCTCGACAGTTGTCTATGTTACTAGGAGCGACAGTGGACTTGACCAATGAACCGACGCTGAAGCCGGACGTGCGGGCAAACTTCGAGCGGGAGGCTGAGTCTGTCTTTTAGGGGAACGCGCCAGTGGTTTAGGGATATTCTGCAATTTACGGAACGGATTGCGATGCATACTGCCGGGATGGACCTGGAGGCATTTTCGGACGGATGGGAAAACGCTTGACGCGGTGGAACGGAATTTGCAGAAGATCAGCGAAGCGGCGATTCGGCTAGGGGAAGGGCTGAAATACTTTGTCCAGGCCCGGGGTGGCGGGACATTCGCGGGTTAGGGAATTGGTTACGGCATCAGTACGACAGGATTGACCTCGACGTGATTTAGTACGCCGCGACGGTGGATGCGCCCGCCTTGCGGGAGGCCGTTCGATTGGCGCTAACGGACCTGGACCGAAGTTCGAATTCGGCGCCGACCGACGAGTAGTTCGGTCACGGAGAATACGGCTGAGGTCCAGTTGCATCCACCCTTTCGAAAAGCCCGGGCTCAACTCTCCCAGAAATAGGAAGATGACGGCTCAGAAACTCCACTGCCTCGTTGAGGAGAAAAGAGTAGCC